>JAHLWJ010000080.1 GCA_019057975.1 Promethearchaeota archaeon
AGAGGAAAATTAAAGAATCAGGCCATTACTACCATAAGGTTGTAGAATCAAACAGTGTCCTTAAGATTTAAAGAAAATTCTTTATATTAATAAAATTATGAAAACAATTGTATTAATATCTTGTTCTAAGACAAAACTTCCATATCCTGCAAAGGCTAAAGAAATATATCAGGGTTCAAACTTTAAGAAGTCTTTAAAAATAGCTGAATTATCAAATGCAGATAAAGTTTTTATATTGTCAGCTAAACACGGTCTTTTAGAGTTAGATACTTATATTGAACCATACAACGAAACACTAATAGGAAAACCTGAAGAATATAAAAGAGTATGGGCTGAAAAAGTTTTAAAAGAGTTAATTAAAAAAACGAACATTAATCTTGATAAATTCATATTATTAGCACCAAAAGATTACATTAAAAACCTAAAAACCAAAATAAAAAATTATGAAGCTCTATTAAACGGATATAATATGTTCCAATTACCAAAAAGATTAAATCAATTAATTGATTATTATAAAAATGAGTAAGGAATGTGAACAATTACACAGATTTTTCAATAGTTTACCAAGAATTAAATTTCCCTTTGAAAATGAAAATGTACCTTCTAATGGCCTATATATTTTATTTGAAAAAGGAGAATTCTCCCATAATTGTGACAGGATTGTAAGAATTGGAACACATACTGGAAGTAACCAACTAAGATCTAGGCTAAAGCAGCATTTTATCAATGAAAATAAGGATAGAAGCATCTTTAGAAAAAATATTGGAAGATGTTTTTTAAATATTGAGAAAAATCCTTATCTTGATGTTTGGGATATTTGTTTTACTTCCACAGAGAATATTAAAAAATTTGGATACCTCATAAATAAAAGTTTTCAGGAATGCTTAGAAAAAAGAATTTCAAATTATATTCAGAATAATTTTTCCTTCTGCTTATTAAAAATTAATGATAAAGAAAAAAGACTCAAAATTGAATCAGAATTAATTTCAACAATTTCGCAATGTAATGAATGTAAACCCTCAAAAAACTGGTTGGGCTTAAAGTCTCCAAAAGAAAAAATTAGAATTAATGGGCTTTGGCAGGTAAATGAATTAAATAATAAACCAATGTCTTTAGACGAGGTAAAACCTTAAAAGAATGCATGACTTAAATGATTTTGAAAAACCAATATAAATTATAATATTAAATTATGGTAAGTGACGAATCTATAAGGAAAATAATTAGAGGACAAAAAATTTGTTATGAAAATGGGTTTATTTTGTTTAGTGCAGCTAAATTATTATTCCGAAGAAAATTTTACCCTTTATGTGTAGCTATTTGCACTTTATCAAGAGAAGAATTAGGAAAAACACATGCCATTTCTAAAAGTATATATATAGATAAAGATAATAAAAAAGATTGGAATAATTGGTATTACAAAAAATTCAAAAACCACATAAGAAAATCTGGTAGTTCATTTTATAGTTATAAATATGCAGAAAGTTTTTTAAAAAAAGGTATATTAAACTTAAAAGATGAAAAAGATGCAATAATTGATGGTAAAGTTAGTAGTAAGATAAAGGAACTAGGAATATATGTAGATATTGATAAAGAAGGCAATTTTTATTCTCCACAAGAATTAATAAACAAAAATATAGCATATGATTATTTAAAATCGACAAAGAAAATTACAGACTCCTATTACAAAAAATATAAAAGATTCATTAGTGTTGAACCTAGAAAGTTAATAGAATATTATAAAGAAATTATAGCTACTGCTATTAAATATGGAATTGATAAAATAAAAGAAGAAGAAACATATAGCGAAAACAATCTAGAGAAGATTAAAATTTTTAGACTAGAAGCAATAAAAATTGCAGAAAAGTATGGCTTATAGTTTTACCCTTATCTCAAGCCTTGCGTAATCAGGGTCATTGTTTTCAAAGAACTTACCTTCCAGATATTCCTTTTTCCATCTTGAGATAATTACCGGTGATATCCCGTATTTTCTTGACAAATCAAGAGGGCTTACCTGGCCTGATATTATTGCTTCTGCACTTTGCCTTTTAAATTCTCGGTTAAACGTCCTTCTTATTCTCATTTGATGAGACTTCCTCACTTTCTTTCTTCTTTAGTCTCATCAGTTATTCTATCTTAACTAATTTTAGTATACAATGTGTCCAAGGGAGTGTGTTCACTCCAGATGAAATATGGTTTAGTTCCACTGTAAGTTGATTAATAAATTAATAATTCTTGCCAATTAAAGCTATATATATTTTTAAAATATCCTAATTCATATAAATAGCTTTTCTTAAAAAATTAGGGTCGTGGTCTAGCAATCTTTTTCTGGCTTGCTTTAACTCTTCGTTTGTAAATAGATCACTAAATTTAGGTTTTAGCACATGCGCTTCAACAGTTAAATCTAATCTTTTGCAGAGCCACAGTTCTGTAAATCCATATTGGACTTTTTCCTTGGAAAGAAGCTTTTTTGCTGTATTTACACCACCATACTTTATAAGCATCTGCATAAAAATAGTCGCATTGTAATTACAGACAGCTTTAGCAGTATGATAGATATCCCACATAGCACTATCAAATTTTTTTTCAAGAATTTCATTCATTGTTTTCTTAGTATTTTTTATTTGTAATATATCCTATTTGTATTATATCATTAAAATTATTAAAAATTTTATTTGGAGTTTGTCATATGAACTTTCAAATAAAAGATGATAAAGGACTCTTTAAACTTCATGGCAGGGGTCTTGGCTTTGTATACAATGACTATTCAGGAAGAACAAGATCAAAAACAAATGATAATGTACTTCATGCAGCACATTGTGATGATGTAACAAGGTCAAAGACTAATATAAGAAAATATTACTTTTATAGAAAATCTGATGCCTTAAATTGGTTAGAAAAAGAACGTGGAAAAGAAGGAGTATATTGGAGATGTTGTGGAAATTGTGATGCTTTAGGTTAGGATGATGTCGAGGAAGTTAACAGTGATATATTGAAAATAAATAATACAACTTTAAAAGGTAATGAGCTGCAAGGAAATCTATCAAAAACAAATGATGTATTTAAAGAAAGTAAAGTCCAGGATATTTTGGTCAATTATTTAAAGAAACAGAGATACAATGTTAAAGAAAATCATCGGGTAAAAAGTGGTTTAATTGATATAGTAGCTGATAGGGAAAATGAACTAATAGTAATAGAAGTAAAAGGAGAAGATAGAGGTGGGTATACTTCTGCTGAAATGAATTTTATGATAGGTGTTGGTCAGATTGTTTCAAGGATGACCTCTAAAAATGCCAAATACGCACTTGCTTTTCCATTAACAGATGATTTTAAGAAGGTTTTAAGAAAATATAAAAATTCACATGGTTTTAGTAGATTGGGGCTTAATTTTTACGCAGTATCTGAAAATGAAACAGTAAGTTCTTTTAATCCGGAAGAATTTTTTAAGTTTATTGATGAGTTATAATATTTATTTACTATTGGAGTAATTACTATGCGAGTCTTTAGAATAGAAAATAATAGTTTAACATCTTATAAAGAGGAGGACTTTAAAATAGACAATACAGAAAAAATACTTGAAGATTGGATTGAAAATACCTCTAATGCAATATTTGACAATGAAGAGGTATTTATAATTGGAAGACAGGTTACAACAAATCTGGGAAAAGCTATTGATCTACTCGGTCTGGATAAAAGAGGAAATACAGTTGTAATTGAGATAAAAAGAGAAAAGACACCAAGAGAAACTGTCGCTCAAATACTTGAATATGCATCCTTTGTTGAAGACCTAACCTATGACCAGTTAGAAGAAATAACCAGTAAATATTTAGGCGAAGAAGGATTAGATTTAACGGAAAAACATAGAAAGACCTTTGAACTTTTAGACAAGGAAGCAGTAGCATTTAATAAGGAACAAAGGCTGGTAATTGTTGGGCAGGAAATATCAAAAGAAGTCGAACAAACTTCTATTTTTTTAAATAAAAAAGGACTCGAAGTTTATTGTCTGGAGTTTAAATATTTTAAGACAAAAACAGGAGAAAGGATTATTACAAGTGATTTTGTTGTAAAAAAAGATAAAATTATTATAGATACAGAACCAAAACCAAAAATAAACAGTAAGATTTTTATTGAAAATGTAGATGAATATATAAGGGTTTTCTTTAATAAATTATTTGCTTTAGCATCTGAAAATAAAATGCCACTGCATTGGGGTTCAACTGGATTTTCTTTAAATGTAAATTTAGGTGGAAATCATGTAAATATCTTATATGGATATTCCAATATAGCAGCAGGTGGTCAAAGTGTATACACAGCAGTTATGGAAATTAGGAGAAAAGTAAATAATGCGGAAGTTATAATAGAAGAATATTTTAAAAGATTAAATAATACAGGACTTTTTGAACCTGCTACAAATGAGATTAAGTGGATTATAAATAAACCTATAAATGATGAAATGATAAAAAGTATTCTTGATGCTATTTTATTTGTAAAAAAAAGGATAGAGGCTGAAGGTCTAGTAGAGTAAACAAGGTTTTATAGTATCTATATTATAGATATCATTTTCATATAGAAACAATATTATGAAATACTTTTTTATATTAAGTAGGGGGGGGTTATGGTTTCAGTTAATCTAAAAAGAAGAATAGAAAATTTTATTGAATCATTAAGAACATTCTATGATCCAGTTGAACATGTTAATCTTAATAGTGTAGATTTTTTGTTTAACAGGTATACAAGGAACATAATTGAAATAGATGATAGAACTAAAGATAGAATCATAGATATTTTAGAAGAAAGTATTATTGGAAACGAAGATCACGGAAAAATCGCTTCGTGGAGGGTGCTCTGTTTGGGAATATTAAAATTATTAAACAACGATTCATTAGAAGAAGTTAAGGATAAGAAAGAAGCTGTTGATATAGTAGTAAGGATTACTAGATGGGCTTATAGTACAGGAAATTTTTGGAAAAGATTTACTCCTTTTGCGAGGGAAATAGTATCTATAGTATGGGGAGATATTGGAAATCTCTATCCACAATATTGTGAAAGTTAGTGAGTTGCTAAATTTAGATTAATTCTGCAAGGATTTATTCTTTTAAAATATTTAGAGTATTATTTTCAGTATCCATTTCCATTATACAAATACCTTTAAGAAGATGTTTGTAAATTCTTACATAGTATTCAGCTAAACTTTCTTTTCTTTTTCTGTGATTATCTTTTCTTAAGACTATTATTTTAACTGCATCTTTTTTTATATGGGAAAGATATAGTACAGCGACATTTGCAAATGCCATTTTAGCACTTGGAACATTACCTGTTTCAGTCCATGAGTAGTTTTTGCATTCTACTATTACATTTTCATCTTCAGAAACTAAATCAAATTTATGTAGTTTGGGAGGATTACCTATATTTATTGATTTTTCACTGAAGTTCTTATTAAATTTTTTCTCCAGTGCTGAGCGAACTTCATTTTCAAATTCTTTTCCTCTACGGGGATTATCTTTATTTAATTTCATAACTTTAATAATCTTTAAGAAAAACTTTAATTTCTAAATTTAAATAATCTCTTGAGAGTTCTTTTTTATCTATAATTCCATAAATAGTTTTGCCTGCATCCATTAAGTTTGAAAGTACCTCATTTTTATTTCTTGGTACGTAACCAAGCTTGTGTTTGTCTAAATCCATAATTTTAATAGCAAGTTTATTATATGGGTTATCAGCTTCTCTTTTAAATATTAAATAATTACCCTTCTTTATTGTATCTGCTATTTTTATTTCATCTGAGTAAAAAGTTCCTGCAATATGGGTTTTTAAAACAAGTATTTCTTTTCTGAATTGTTTCTTATAGATTTCTTGATATTCTTTTATTTGGTCTTCAGAGAGCATGTTTATATATAATTTTTTATGAACAGTTTTAATTATTTTTTTTATTGGCGATAATTCTTAAACTATTTTCTATTTTTTCTATCGACTTTTGTATTTTTTCCAATATTTCAGGACCTATAAGCATAGGCCCCAGATTTAATGAAGGATCAATAATTTGTTTTTCTTTAAACTTATTTCCAGCAATATCATTATATTCTAAAATTAATTCTACTGGATTTTCTCCAAAAGTTTTTTTTGTTATGATAAAGACATATAAATCCATGGTAAAAGGATTATCTTTATCAATAGCAGGAATGGTTAGAGGAAATTTTTCCTTGAAATAATCCTCAAAAGATTTGGGCAAAGGATTAAAGGATAGTTTTACATTTAAAGCTGCAGAATCGTTTAAGGCTAATACTATTAATTGGACTACATTAGGCTTATTTTCACTTAATTTTAAGATTCCTTTCAATAAAGGTTTCATCAATCCTCGCCTGGAACGAAGTGCTTCAATTAAAAAATGATTTGCAGGGTTAGAATGGGCACCAGTTCTTATATAGTACTTATAATCATAAGCCATGTGAACATCATAACTTTCTTCAAAAAGAATAATAACCACAACTTTATCTTTATCAATTAAGGAATTCACTCCTTCACCTTCAACTATATTAATTTTATATTGCCCGATTGGATTTACACTTAAAAAAACTTGGTCTAACCAATCTCTAAGTTTTTGATTATTAATACTTTGTGGTATTCCTCCATCTATTTTACCATTATCATCTACCCCTATTACTAAAATTCCCCCACCAGAATTCCAAAATGCTGAGGCTGTCATACTTATTTTTTTCTTGAGTTCTTTAAAGGAAGTTTTGCTTGATTTATATTCATAAAAGTCATCTTCTTCTGAAGGTATATTAACCAAATCTTTTTCAGTCCAATTTGCAATTTCCTGATATATTTTCTTATTCATAAAGAGCCTCTTTTTTTATTAATTGAAAATAGGTAAATCTAAGACCAATGGGATAAACAGTTTCTTAAGTTAATACTGCTAACGCTAATTATTTTATAAATTCCATTTAAAATTAAGTTTCAGATTATTCTTCTTTCAAAAAATACCCCATATCCTTCTTATAAAGTTTTGTCAGTTCCTTTAACTGTATCACATCTATTCTTAATTGACCGGATTCAATTTTAGATATATATGACTGAGTTTTAACTATTGCAATTTTAACTTCCTACTGAAATTTCCGCTCTATAATTAATTGGTTTTAGAGTAATACTGCTATAGAATAATTTAGAAGCGTCTTTTAGGGGCCAAATTTTAGGGTTTTTTAATTTTGTATTAAAGACAATATAAATATAGTAATTCTCAAGCTCTTTTGCCTTCTCAAGTTCGTTGCTTGAAATTAAGAAACTCACAATACCTTTATAGCTTCTACTTGTAGCTTTGACCTCGATATATTTCTTTCTACCGTCTGGCTCGAAAGACAGAATATCATAACCGGCGGAAACATTTTTTTTGGAAACCTGCTTAACCTTTCTTGCGAGATTATCTTTTCCAAGCTCTAAAAGGTATTTTCTCTCTTGCGTTAAAACTACATTCTCTCCACGCTCTCCTAGTCTTGCAAATCTCCTATTCTCTTCTTCAAAATCCACTACCATCTTACGCTGAGAAGCTTTCCCCCCACGCTCTTTCTTATTTTCTTTAATAATTGTTAATTCAATATACTCCGGGGATACATCCTTTATTTTTGGGTAGTCTTCACCATAGTCAATGTATGGCCTGAGGTCCTCGGGTGTTTGGTCCTTATTTGGAGGTTTTCCAAATTCAAAATAAAGGAAATCTGAAAATTCCCACATCTTCCAATTACGCATAATTTTGTCATTTATTTTGAATTTATATAGTAATTCCCTTTTATCTATCAAATGTATATCTAAATCAGTAGCACCAACACCTATAGCGTTGAGGAAATAGTCCACCCATGACTCTGCAAAAATATTAATAAATCTGTCCGGGTAATAAAGAAATAATATCTTTGCTTTAAACATAGGAGACAATTCAACTTTTTTTATGCCCTCTATATCTTCATTTCCCCCGAATTCTATCAGCCTTAGTATCTCATCCTTTAGCCTACCCACTGTATCATTTGGGCTGGAATATTTATTGGTGTATTTGTAGTCATTGATACTCTTATCAAAATATAGACCAAATTTATCTGCCCTCGCACCCCGCATGCTGCCTAGTTCTTCTGTTTCCCATTCAACCCAGTAACAGAAAGTATTAGTATTTGGTTTACCACCAATTAGCTTGCCCTCAACATATTCATCAATCGTTAAACCAGCTATCCTTGAAGGGGGGAATGCTTTGATAAATGCTTTTCTGAGAGTGTTTAGCTTTTTATAACTAACCTTATTACTTTGGCGTTTACCCTCAAAATTTGCTTGTCTTTGCCTTAATTCATAAGTATCCATCAGTTATCCTTAGGTAATTTAAACTTAGTATTATTTATTCCAATTTATCCATTTTTCCAGTAATTTATTATCAGGAAGTTCAAAACTATTAGTTATTCTTATCCAGTGATATTCATCTACAAGTTTCGGAATAGTCATATTATTCTTTTTAAATAAGCTCGGTATATCTAGTAGTTCAAATTTCTCTTTTTGACAAGATTTCTTTAGCTCCTGTACTTCCTCCATTACTTTTAATAAAAATGATGAGTAAGACGATATATTATAATTCTTTTTGAAATATTTTCTCATTGCTCCATCCCACGGAATCAATGATTTTGGTCTTAGGGAGAAGAGTATTTTTGCAGAACCTGTATCACCGACACCTTTTATTATATTCTTACCATCTTTTACTATATGTGAAGCTCTTTTTAACCTTAAATTATCATATGCAGTTTGAATTAATTTTAAATCTTTTTCTTTCAATTCCCAGATATTAGTCTCCCTTGTTGGGATGTGGTTATTGTATTCTTTATACCATGACAATATCTCATCCGAAGCCAGCTCATGACAATTTTTATAGAAATTTCTACAACCCCAATCATTAAGCCATTTCAACAGGTAGTTTCTGTGTGAGTTGTTAAATAAATCAAGATGACTGTTAGTTTTGTCTAAAAATTTTATATAAGTATCATCAAATTTTGTTAAGTGTCTATATATATAACTCGTGAAGGATAGTTCATATAAATTCATCTACAATACCTTTGAATTTCAAAAATTTATTATTACAAGTACTTATTAAGTTTAACATTTAAATCTTAAAAGAGTAATTATTTGTGGATGAGTTAACATTCTGCTTATACACATCTAAGGGTTAAAACAAGGCGTTATATGATAAACATAATGCGTAAAATGTTAATTCTTTCACATTAATGGATCATATTAAGATTTTTGCAATATCTTCAGTAAATAAGTAATTGATGACGGAAAGGTGAAATTTTTAATATTTTTCAGAAGTTATTTTTTTATTATTAATCTTTAATTTTTCTAAGTATCCATTATAGTATAAAAAGTTTTTCAGCGATTGATTGCAGTAGGCACTTTTTTTATATTCTTTAAATAAATCAGATAAGCTTAAATTTTCTGAATGTACTAAATCCAAAGAGCACTCAAGCTCTTCGATATCTATTATTGTGAAATCATCAATATTATCTTTTAAGAATCCTTTTTTAAAAATTCTATCTTTATATTCTTCATAAAGACCAGGAGTTTGCGGTAATCCTGTTTATAATATTAATACTGGAAATAGACGCTCGATTTTTTTAGGAGAAATTGAATTAATTTTTAATTTATTTTCTTTAAAATTATTAATAGCCTTATCTAATTGCAATATTTTACCTTTTCTGTCTTTACCATCACCAAAAAAAATTAAATCAATTTCATTAAAGATTTTTTCATAATTAGCACTTAGAGCTGTATTAAATTTTATATTTGAGGAAGTAATTTCAAAGAAAAACAAAGTATTGCCATAATCTAATATTAAATCTACATTTCCAGTGTTTTCACCATCATATTCTGAATAATATATTTTTTGAAGCAACCCACGGCTATAGACTTTTTTAAACAATTCATAAATATAATACTCTAGGCATCTTCCCAAAAAAGCCCGTAGTTTGTTAAGATTCTTCTGTACATCACTATTAAGTCTATTTTTTATATGATTAAAAATTGTCCAATAGATACCAATTGTTGCTTTCTCTGTTAAAAATTTAAAATCTATAGGAAAATATACACCATTATCTATTTTAATTAGGGGATTTGACCAAAAGTCTGAAAAAGAAGAGAAGAAATCTTTATCTTCTTCTTCACTTTTTAATTTAAGTGATTCTTTATTTAATGCTAATTCTGAAAAAAATATGTCTATATTATTCTTAATTTTATCTTTTAATGTTTTAAAGTAATTATTATCAAGATAAAAACCTTTTAATCCAGGATCATAGTTTTTGATATAGTGACTGAGAATACTATAACTTAAATATAAATAGGGCAGTATATCCATTCCAACAGCATTTTTAAATTCATCATTAAAATAATAGCACTCATCTGGATATCTTTTTTTAACCTTATCGAAAATCTCTGAATATAGATAATAATATCTTTGTAACAATAACATTAACCTGTAATCATAATTTAGGTATATATTTTTAAAAACGTTTCCAATTATTGATTTTCTATCATTATCAATTTCTTCTTCCAAAAAATCGCTTATTCCAAAAAGAATTTTCCCAAATCCCTTAAAATCTTCTTCTATAGATTTTTTCCCACTATTATTATTGTTGTATACCAAATTTGTTTTAATTAATGATAATAATTGCTGTCTACTAAAAATTACTCTTCCACTTTCCCAAAATTTTTGTATTTTACAGAATATATTTATATCATTTCCAAATAATTGTTTTGCTATTTTTAGTGCTTGTTCACTTTTTATTAATAAATACTCATCCTTTAATATATAATTTATTTTAGCTGCTGACTGAAGAACTGATGAATAATCAAAATTATTTAAATCGAGTATTAACTCATTTACAGTGCTATAAATATTATTGCCGAAAATTTCCTTACTTGTAATATAGACTAATATATTTTTTTCTAAAAAGTTTGAATTATCCGCCATTCTTAATTTATTATTTTTTTATTTTTCATTCTTTTTTTAAATTGGTTCTCATTACCAGTCTATATTTTTGGAAATCCGAGTTTTTCTCTATATTTGTTAAAAATACCAAGCTCTCTTTCGGTCATTCTTTTTTTTCTTTCTTTCCAAATCGTAGGGTATTTAATCTCTATTTCAGAAATATTTAAAAAAGCACTTTCTTTTGCTATAGAGTCTAGAATTTTTTCAATATCAGATCTGGGGTCTGAATCTTTTGGATGCTGCACTTCATCACTATAAGGAACTGGAACCATCATATGTTTTATATTAAACGACAGATTTTCAAAAAATAAGTTTATATAGTCTCTTAACTTTTCTAACTCTTTAAAATTAATACGGCCAATATTTTTTGTGTCTTTAACATAATCTTCAATGGTATGAGCTATGCGTTTGTTTCTTAAATCTTGTATGCGATCCAATATATCATTCATTATATGCTCAAATTTAATGTTTTTAATTCTATTTTTAAAAGCCTCTAGATATTCAGATTTAATATAATTTTTAATTATTCTGTTTTTAAACTTTCTTATAGTAAAAGAGTTGGCACTAGCATCCTTGATAAGTCTTGATATTATAATAATGGAATATTCAAAAAAATTATTTATAACCATTGAAAAAAATATCCTATCATCAGGTGTACAGAATAAATCAAAGGGAAATTCTCTAATTTTATTAATAATGAATATATTTGTATTTAGCGTAACTAACTCACTATAAAAAAATCCCATGCCATCTTCGTAATCTTTTAAATATTCTGGAGATATTACTTCTTTTGCATTTAAATTTAAAAAATTATTATTTACCAATGCTTATTTCTCCTATCAATTCAATTGCAGATGTATTTAATTTATTACCCAATTATAAAGCTTTTTTTAATTCCATCTTTAATAAAATAATCAAGTTTCTTTAAATAAATTTTACATAGTGTCAAAACATCTTCATTACCGGACCAATCAGTAAACAAATATTTATACCTTACTTTAGGTAGAGGTTTTCCTTTATTTGTACTACTTTCCGATAAACTATTTCTTGGACTTTTTAGTTCTCCAAGATTTATAATGCTACCATTTGCCTTAATTAATTTTGCTGACAAAGATCCTGTAAGTTTAAGCTCTCCACCAGTCGTTAAACCTACCTCTCTTCTAGATTTTATAGGTGAGATATGAATATTGTTATTCCGCTTTTCTTTAAAAAATTTTAAGATTTTATCATTTGAAATGTAATTGTCATACCAGAGCTGACCATTGTCTTTACTTTTTGCTTCTTCAAGGGAATATTGAAATATGCAAGGAGCGGCTGTTAAAAAAGCGCTGAGGTTGTATAAAAAATTCTCCTTATTTCTTTTATTTTTAGATATCTGATAATAGAAATATTTAGCTTCTTTGAATTTTTCTTTTTCATTCATAATTATTTATTTCCAATTTTTACTATAGGAATTTTCTTTAAATTATTAGAATTGTACCATTCCTGCCATTGCTGCTGAACAATACCTAACCCTGGCGCTAACCAATCACAAATTGGACCTGTTTTTGAATCAGGTTCAGAAATACTAGCCAAAAAAATAGGATAGTCAAGATTTGAAAAATCCTTATCATTTATATAGTCAATATCACCAATAGGTTTAATTTTTATGGCATATAAGATAGACATTTTCTGAGAAGAAGTTTGAGCACCTTTTTGTTGTTGTTTTGTTGATGTACCTTTTTTAAAGACACCTCTTGGCAGACCAATTATTGCTAATATTCTGCAATATTTTGTTACAAAATTTCTAAGTATTTCATTACGGGAATTTGAAAAAAATCCTTCTGGTAAAACAAGACAAATTTTTCCACCTACTTTGACACTATTAATTGCTTGCTGGATTGAAAGGTTATATTCAGACAGATTATCTTCCAATATTCCATTTCTATCAAAGTCTATATTAATATTTTCTCCAATCTTATTTAAGTCACCATGCTCATATTTGTTACCACCTGCAGGATTTCCAATTATTAAATCCCAATCTTTGCCCTGATAAAAAAGTCCATTACCCTTAATTATAGGTAGGGATTCAATTTCATCATTACCAGTTTTTTTAAAAAAGATCGCTAGGTAAGTTTTGGCAATTGTATAAGGCAATTCATCAATATCAACTCCACGAATATTTTTAAGTTCAGCACCTCTATAAATAGAAGCTGCTAAAAACCCGCCGCTTCCACACTCAAAATCCAAAACTTTAGTTTCTTTATCCAAATTTCCAATCAAAGAAAACATAAAATCTATTACACATTGTTCAGTCAAATATTGATTGAGGTTTGTTCCTTGAAAAGAACGTAGTATGTAAGAGCGAAATTCTTTTGCTGTTTCAGGTTCGATAGAATTAATCCAATCAAATTTTTCATAAACCAGTCTTATTTGTGCTTGTCTGTCTTTGTATTTTTCTAAGTCAAGATATGGTCTATGACTGGTGTAATCTTTTCCGTATTGTAAAAATGATAAAATTTGAGAAGCGATATTTTTAACTACATCTGGAGTAATTTTTTCTTCAAGTTTATATATCGGACCCAACTCGTTTAATATTTCTTTTCTAAAAATTTCAGGATTAAAAATAATTCTTTTTTCTAATTTTATTAGTCCATATTCTTGGAGTAATTCAGTAAAAAATATCGGATTATCTAACTTTTCTGCCCAATCTTTGAAATTATTTTTTTTAATTTCAAATCTGTGGGCATAAAAACTTATTTGTTTACCAATAGTTACTGCAAAAAAACGTGGACGAATACCATCTTTAGAATAATTAACTGGATAGTTACGAATATATGAAAGAGCTTGATCAATTGCATCTCTTTCTGATTTGCCATATTTTTTAGCTTCTATTAGAAAGACTGGTATACCTTCCCAGTAGTAAACAATATCAGGTTTTTTTACACTACTTGCTATACGTACCGGAATTTGGTTTATCCTTGTATTTTGTTCATCTTCAGGTTGTGGGAAACCTAATTGTGATGTAAAAAGTGGTAAAATATTTTGAACTAAATATGAAATTTCAGATCTTTTATTATTTTCCATATGACATTTCTATTTTTAAATGATATTTTCTTTTTCGCCCTTAATAACTGCTTCCATATTAGAAATTAAATTTTTTAACATTTTCTCAGCTATTTCTAAATTTTTCTTATATATTTTATTATCTTCCTCTTTTTTTGCCTTCATTGCTTTATTAAAAAATTTAAGTATATTTTGATATTCATCCTCTATTAATTCCTGAGTATTCAGTTCAGGAATTAGAATACTTAAAGTTTGCTCAGTATTAATATTAACAGTTCCAGTACCTGCTTGTTGTCTAATTATTTGACTTTTTCCAAAAATACTATTTAAGAATATATAACAATAATAGGGATTAATTTTACTAAGTCGTAGGATAAATACATCACCTGTACAGGATTTTCCTTTTGGAGTATGAGCAATAATACTTTTTTTCCCTTTTCCAACACCTCCAACTCCAGCACAAGAAATAAGAATATCATCTTTCATAACTTTAGTAGCTTTTAACCTATCATATGCATTCTGAGAACATTCTTTAATCTTTGAATAATCATATGCAATAGGTAAAAATCCCATTGTTTCATAATATTCTATTCCTGTGCCTAAATTATATCCTTTTGATTCACCTCTTGATTTCCTAACATGATCTCCAGAAATGACGCATTTTTTCCCTTCTATTTCTTTAATTGTTTTTGAATTATATTTTTTTAAAATATAATATATTTCCTCATACTTTGGATGCCAATAATCCACATTCCATCTGCTAAAAGGTTTTTCTTCCATCATTTCCCGTAAAGTCTTATCAACACGTACTATAACCGCTTCTTTCCCATTTTGGTCTTTTGTTATTTGTATTTGTTTATTTTTATCCATTTTAAACTCCTTATTACAAAAATCTTTATAAGCATGCAAAATTTTATAAAAACTTTCACTATTTATATTTTCAAGTGAAGATAAAAAAACAGGATATTCCAGCTTTTGTTTTTCATCATCTTTTAATTTTCTTAAAAATAGAATGCTTGTTTTAGCATTAGTACCAACATTTTTAAAAGTATCTCTTGGTAAAGAAACTATTGCTTCTACTTTTGCTTTATTTGCAATAAATTCTCTTACATAAATAGCATTGGAATTGGTTAAAATTCCATCAGGAATAATAATTGCAATCCATCCGCCTGGTTTAGTCAATTGAATAAAACGCTCTAGGAAAAGTATTTCAATTGAAAAAGATTTCAGTTTTTGTTTAACCTCACTATTTAATGAAAATGATTTCTCTGAACCAAATAAATCCGATTGTAGATTAGCAGTGTTTAAATCATTTTTTACAGTTTTAGGAAAGATTTCGAATTTGGCTAATTGAGCAATTAAATCATCTGAGAGATTGGTATGACCTAATCCAAGACCTCCATATGGTGGATTTCCAACAACTGTATCAAATTGCTGATTTTCAATATCAATTTGTTTAAGTTTATACCTATATTTATATCTATGTTGCTCCCATTTTATTTTTTCCAATCCATTTTGATGAAAGAAATGTGCCTCTAGATTTTTATCTTCACCGCCAAATTCTTTTAATAAATTTATTTCTTTCCATTTTTTAACAGCATCTTTATCTATGTCTAGGCCAAAAATCCATTCAGGCTTTGTAAAGTTCTTAACTAAAGCAGTTTTTAAAAAAATTCCTTCACCTACCGAAGGATCAATAACTGAAGGATATTTAGGTTTACCCTCTTTAGTTTTCCATCGGTTGATCTGATTTTCCTTCCATATATTAAGAATTTCAAAGATAAAATCCACAACCTCTTGAGGGGTGTAAAATATTCCTAAATCTTTAATTCTTTTTTTATCACAATTCTTAATCATATTTATATTATATTAAAATAGTGGAGTGAACACACTCCCTTGGACACATTGTATACTAAAATTAGTTAAGATAGAA
>JAHLWJ010000439.1 GCA_019057975.1 Promethearchaeota archaeon
ATATTAAAGAATTATAAACCTATTCAACCAATAGTTGACGGATTGTCATACAATTTATCTACTGTGGTTGTAGGTGAAATTTCTAAACATCCTATTAAGAAAATCTCAAATAATCGAGTTCTTATTCTTGGCGAAGCTGCCGGGATAGTAACAGCTTTCTTTTATGAAGGATTGTTGCCGGGAGTAGCATGTGCGGATATAGCTTCTAAAACCTTAAAACCATTATTTGAAAAAGGAAGCAGTTTTAGTGGTGCTGAGCTCCAAAAATATGATAAAGAAGTTAAACGGGTTCTTATGACTTATTTTAAGAATGGAAATGCCCTTGAATACTTAATGTATAACGATAGCTCTTATGTGAAGTCATTATGGCGCTTATATACGAAACTCTTGATGGAAAACAGGACTTGCAGAAAGTACATATATGAAGCATACATAAATCACGATCTCTCAAAACATAATACCAGTAATGACCGTTATGTTGGAGAAAAACTTTTTGGCATGCTTCCTGCCCTTTCAAAAATTTCTCTAAGTCCTAGATTTTTTAGAGCTTTATTAATGTAAGGTTGTCTTTCTTGAGTTGAAGACAAATTTTAAAGTTAAAAGAGTTTTTATTTTCTTTTTTTATCATTCTATCTATTAATGAAAGACATTGAAAGAGTGTCTTGAAGTTTATCAATTGTATTTTTCAATTCTTTAATAAGAGGATTTACATCTTGAGCGAGATTGGGATCTAATTTAATTGCTTTTTCGAGAGTTTGAATAGCATTATGATAATCTTTCTTATCAAAATAAGCACATCCCATGAAAAACCATGCCTTTGCAAAATCTGATTTTAGTTCTGTTGCTTTGCCATAATTCTCAATGGCTTTATCAAATTCATTTATATTTTTATACACATTACCAATATTATACCAACCATAATAATAGCTAGGATCAATTTCTATTGCTTTGTTTAAGAACTCTAAGGCATTATCATAATCATTTTTAGCCTCATATGCTAATCCAATCAGATTCCAAGATTCAATGTGATTTTTATCATAATTCAATGCTTTTTGAAGATTTTCTATAACAGCATCATATTTCTTCTTATAATTATAGGCTACACCAATGTAATGATAAGCGTCTGCAAATCTTTCATCTAGCTCAACAGCTTTTCTTCCATTTTCAATCGCAACGTCATATTGTTTGTTTTCAATTTCTATCCTTGCTTTATTGATGAGTTCTCTCTTATAGCTTTCTTTAACTAAATCTTTATTTTTAATATCGGGTTCTTCCATCATTTCATTTACTTTTAAAGCTTTTTCATAAAACTTAAAAGCTTCTCCAAACGCTTTCTTGTCTGCTAATTGATTTCCTTGTTCAATTAATAATTTGATTTCTTCAGAATGAATATCATCGATCAATTTTTTGATTTTGTTCATTTCTTCAACTTTTCTTTTATCATCCTCAATAGATTTGGCATACTCTAATCTCTTTCTCAGCTTTTCGATTTCTTTTTCTTTTGTTTTTTGTTCTTCCGTTAATTTCCCCTTATCAATGAGAAGCCCCACTTCCGAATCATAAATAAGGCTTTTAATCATATTAACTTGTTTTTCCATTTCTTTGGTTAGATACATCTTATTTGTTTGGTTCAATGCTTCATTGAAAATTTCAATTGCCTTCTCATACTCTTTTTTCAATGCTAATTCATTTCCCCGATTTAGAACATTCTTTATTTCTACTGAATAGATTTTATTTACTAGATTTTTTAATTCCTCAAGTTCTACGTTCTCTTCCTCCGGATATGTCATACGCTTTGCAAGACTTAAAGCAATATATACCTCATTAATTGCCTCTTCATGTTTTTTTTGCCCAATTAATTGTATCGATTTATCCTTAACGGCATTAATACCTGGTAAACAAGCTTGATTGATTAAATCGCTAATCTTCTTTATTTCTAAGTCTTTTCTTTCTGAATCTATCATAGTTTTCGCTACGTCTAAAGCTCTATTAAAAATATCAACAGCTTGATTTATCATTGTAATTAATTCTTCAAAATTTTCTTTTTTAGTAATCTCTATTCCTTCATCTAAAATTGGATTAATACGTTCAATATAGATTGGGTTCAATAATTCTGCAATAAGGCTTATCTCAAGATTTTTCAAATCAGAATCATACATCTTATCTGCAATTGTTAATGCATTTTTTAATTCAGCGATACCCTTTTCAGTTGAATCTTGAGTTAATAGTTCATTGCCTTTTTCGACAATTGGTTTGATCTGATCAGAATATATGTCATTAGACAAATTTTTAATATTAACAATTTCAGTTTTCTTTGTATCAGAAGGGAAAGATTCTTCAATATAATTTTTAGCTTTTTCAAAAAGTTTAATTGCCTCTTCGAATTGACCAGATCGTTTTAATTCAGTCCCTTGTTGTAATATTTGTTTAAATTGTGATATGTATGTTTTCTCAATTTCCTCGTTAATTCTAACTAAATGGTCTGCCTTACCATCTGAATCTTGAATTTTTTCAATAATAGCTTTCCCATCATTAAATACTCTAATTGATTCATCAAACTTCTTTTCCTCTTCTCTTAATTTAATTCCTTTTATTAATAATTCTTGTATATCAATTTCACTAATTAGCTCATAGATTTCACTTTTTTCTGTATCTTTAAGATCTTCATCATCTATTTTTTCACAAATTTTTAAAGCTTTCTGAAAACTAGTTCTAGCTTGTTCAAATTCCTTTTGAGCGGTAAGCCGAATTGATTCTTGGATGACATTATTTATCTCAACTGAATAAGTCTGGTTCATCGCATTTTTTATATTTTCAATCTCTATTTTTTTATCACTAGGCTCATCAACTTTTATATTAATAAAATTAAGAGCTTGTTCGAATTTGTCTATCGCTTTTTGAAATTTACTTTTGTTCTTTAAAGTATTTGCTTCTTCAATAATTAAATTTAATTTTTTTAAGATAGATGGCTTCATTTTCATTTCTCCAATGGTTTAATGCTTAGAATTATTTCATATTTATAATACTTTTCTTATAAACCTTTTATTTATTAAAATCTAGGTATAAATATCTTATCTGTAAGAAATTACAAGAAAATGTAAACGAAATACCTTTCAAAAACCTATCTTTCCATCGCCATTTGTGGTTTTAGATATGGATAAATTATTGTACATATGTGTAAAAACTTAAATAATATGTTATTATTAGAGTCTTACCTATCAACTAAAGGTAAGTTCTATTTCCGAATTAAACTCAAGAGAATCGAGTCTTAAATCTAATTTAAAAAAAGGATATGTGAAAATTTTTCTCATATTTGTAATTGTAATTATAGCGGGGTTCATAATAAGGAGTTGGACCACTTGGATTCCTGTGCCTGATTGGGATGATCCTATTCGTGATGACTATGAATATTTAATGACGTGGCTTGCAACATTAGCAATACTTTTTCAGAATATAGGTATAGCATTATTTTCATTCGCTACTTTTATAGGAGCAATATCTGATAGAAACCTTTCAAAACAAGTTAGAACAGGATTAGCCGTTGCTTCAGGGATGGGATTAATAGCTCTAATTATATTTGGGGCTTCATTTCAAATAACCTATATAGTATATTAACCCAATACCCACTAAGTTTACAAGAAATTATCGAGACAAGCCATTAGATAAATCAATTGAATTAAAATTAGGAAAAAATAATAAAATTTTTTTTTATTAAACTTTTTGAATCCTCGAATGTTTTTTATTTATGAAAAAAATCTCTCATCTGAAAGGATAAATATCTTATCTATAAGAAATACAAAGAAGAATGGAAGGAAAAAATCTAGTAAAAACATATCCTACGATCGCTTGTTGCGGTTTAGATTGTGGTTTATGCCCCACATATTATACGAAAGGACCTTCTAGATGTCCAGGGTGTTGTGGTCCAGATTTTTTTAACAAACATCCTTCATGTTCGATAATAACTTGTTGTGTCAAAAATAATAAATTTGAAACATGTGCTCAATGTAATGAGTTTCCTTGTCTAAAATTAAAAGATTGGGATAAATATGATTCGTTTATCTACCATAGAGTTTCCCTTACTAACTTAAATTTAATACAAAAGAAAGGATTGGAAGAATTTATTAAATTGCAAAAGAAAAGAATTGAATTTCTTGAGA
>JAHLWJ010000440.1 GCA_019057975.1 Promethearchaeota archaeon
CATTTGCGTCACCAACTCCGAGCATCATACCCGGCTCCGGGTCTAAATCCTTTGGCAAATCCTCTACGCTAACAGTTTGAACTAATAAGGGATCGATTTCACCGTAAGCTTCAGAAGCATTTAATGAAATATCATACTCGTCTCCAACATCTTTACCGATGACAGATTTATCAAATCCCTGAATCATCATACTTGAACCGACTTCAAACTTTAATGGTTCTCCACCTTGAAGTTCAGTGCTATCGAATATGGTTCTGTCCTCCAATCTACCTTCATATTCTACCTTAATAATATCGCCTTTCTTTATAGCCATAGTACAATACCACTTTTAATGTGTTATATAAAATAATAGAAATAATCCTTATTACTTAACTGTTTATGATTTAGAAATTCTTCCCCATCTACTGGAGTATCTAGCTGAAGCTATTTAATTAATTACAAATTGCATCGTAAAAATAAAAGATATTAAGATACAAAGATATATTTAGAAAATGGATGAAAGAAATTTCCGAATCTTTTTAGAAGAAAATGAACTTGATACTAATACAATCAAAAGCTTTCTTTCAAAGCTGAGAGATTATGAAAATTATCTTAAAAAAGAAGACCTAAATCTCGATTCAGTCAATCCTAATAAACTAGTTGAGTATACTGAATATTTAGTTTCTACTGATAAAGATTCTGTTCTTGATTTTTTAAGAGCCATCTTAAGTTATGCTAATTATTCCAAGAAGTATGATTTCATTACCGAAACAATAGACATTGTTGAATCTTATAATGCAATGGATACATTATTTTCAAGAATAGCTGAAATTCATGGAGAACAAATGAGGAATGAAATATTTAGAGATTTAGTTATTCCCCCATTAGGAGTGCATCCAGAAAAAAAACCGAATTTTACCAAAAACATCATGAAAAGATTGGAGGATAATCTTGGTAATGAAAACACAATCGCACTTCTTTCACCTTGCCTTCATGGTCGTCCCCCTGATGATATTAAAGGAGATAAAAAAAATCTCGCAGAATTAGGAATTGATAGATTTTTACTGAAAAAACACCAGGATTTAATAAAAAGGCTTGAGAAGCATAGAAACGAAGGAACCTTAGAGTTTGCCCAGCTCGTGGATGATGAAGTAATCGAATTTGTAAGAAATAACCAAATGTTAGTAGGAGTAAGAAAAGAAAATATCATTTATGTTAGCAAAATCCCTTATCAAACTAAGAAATTTTTAACTGAAAAGGATGAAAAAATGAAGAAATTTTATCTTTGTTACTGTCCTTGGATTCGAGGTGCATTGAAAGAGGGAACTGAAAATGACATACTAAAAAATTTCTGTCACTGTAGTGCTGGTTGGTACAAACTGTATTGGGATCAGATTTTTGAGCAATCTGTATCAGCAGAACCCATTAAAACGGGTTTATATGGAGATCTAGAGTGCACATTTGCAATCCAGTTACCTACAAATATCAAATGAAAGAATGCTTACTCCTAAAATGATTATGTCATCTGTTCAAATAAAGCCTGCAATTCTTCCTTAACGTCAGCTAATCCTAAATCTTTAAGCAGTGTCTTAGAACGATCACTTAAAGAGTAAAACGATCGTGGCTCAGAGCGTTTATATCCTAAAACCTTCTTATTTTTTAAGAAATCATTCTCCTTTAGAATCTTGATATGATAGTTTAAGTTGTTTTCTGGAATTGACGGTAAAAGATTTCTTAATTCACTAAAGGAAAGAGGTTCCTTTGCTAAGAGTGTAAGTAATATTTTATATCGGGTTTTTTCAGAAATAAATTCCAATCCTTTTCTTTTATTTTCAAATTTCATTGGAAGCTTCAAATCATCTCCCTCCTATCATTAATATTAGTTTTTTCGTTTAGTTCCATAGTAAATATGGTTAATTGCATATTTAAATCTAACTCAAATCTAATAGAGTCAATTATAATTGAGATATAATAATTTATAATATAAACGAATTTCTAATATGTTAAGTATATTTTAGGGGGAATTAGATGGAGATCTCACATCATAGCGCATGGGATGAATTTTTAGATGAGTTCATTAGCGTTTTTTCAATTTTTGATCTTTTAAAGAATAAAATTTTCATTTGTGGTTCATACAACGATGATACATTCGTTAATCTTCAGGAAGTGCAAAGGATAATAAATTTGAACGAAAATAATCTTGGATTCTTTGAAAAAGAATTTAGCCGCACTCATCTTGAAAATCTCATTCTAAAATTTGATCTCGTGGCAAAATTCTCGGACGAGATTATTATGATCATCGAACATGATAAAGGTGGACATATGATTGAGATGGGGATAATCCTCTCCTTTAAAGAA
This sequence comes from Promethearchaeota archaeon, assembly GCA_019057975.1. Next base: position 2,338 of record JAHLWJ010000440.1, read on the forward strand.
TACTATGAAAAAACAAAAGTTTTTGTGTTGAAAGATGTTGAAATCACTGAAGTTTTAAAAAAAGGTGGTCTATTAACTCCATTCTTTAAAGAAAACGATACTTTATATTATTTTGAAGATGTAGACCAATTAAAAAGATATATCGATGATATTTATTAACTCCAACTGAAGATTCATCTAGTAGGAAACTTTCTAGCTTTTTGAGAATCCTCCATGATGGAATTCGATTTTATAAATAAGGTTCAACTTTTTGCAATAGGCATCTATTTCTGATTCAATAGGATCCCAAAGAGAATGATCCTTCCTGAATTCTTTATATAAGGGTAAAATTTCAGGATACATTTGCTTTATAACGTTTAAAATTCTTGGAACATTATGAGGTCTGAAATTTAAATTTTCAAACATATATGAATCTGTATAGTCCATCGTCTCTTCTATTATCGCTTTATAATTAGTAATTTTTGGAAAAAATGGCGAAATAAAAGTATACGTTTTAATTCCGTTCTCGTGTATTTCTTTTAAAGCCTCTAATCGCTCTTTTGGTCTTGAAGCCCCTCGTTCAATTAATTGCCCGAATTCGTTATCTAAGGTGCTGATTGAAATGCCCACTTCAAGATTATCAAATTTTTTGAATAGATCAATGTCTCTTGTAACAAATTTAGATTTAGTCAAAACTGAGATTTCTGCTTTGGTTCCTATAAGTTTTTCAAGAATTTTCCGAGTGTTTTTATACTTTAACTCTAAAGGAGTGTAGGGGTCAGTTACAGAGCTGAGTAATATTCTCTTTCCATCATATCTTTGAGGTTTAATTTTATCGAAGTCGTAGGTTTTAATATCTAAGAATTCGCCCCATTTATCGCCCTTATGCCCCGTAAAACGTATCATGAATTCAGCATAGCAATACACACACCCATGTTGACACCCGACATACGGATTAATGACAAAATCAATTTTGGGTATGTTGCTCCTAATTATTATGCTCTTAGCTTCTCGATATTCTATATTCATACTATTGAAATAAAATAATGTAAATTTAATTGAACATTCTTTTTATATAAATCTATTAATATCCTTAAAATTAATATATTTTTTATGCCATTGAAATTATTTGAAAATGACAGAACCAATAAAATCGTCCTCTTTATTATTCTAATAGCATTAATAACTGCTTCGGCTATATTGGTATCAATAGTCGTAATGTACTTAGTGTCTCTAGAAGAAACCGGAGGGGGATGACCGAGTACATGCAGTATCTACATAAATGTAATTTTAACTTTAATTTAAAAATAAGAATGAGTTTTGCGAGAAAATTTTAGTCGCAAGATGACTTTCCCTGCACGGGTTCATAAAAATATAATACTAATAATATCTTATATAATATGTAGTATTTATTCTACTAGTAATTAACAAAACTCTTATAAGTGTTTAAAACCTCTCAATTACACAAATTTGAATGATAGTAAAGTATCATGTCGAGCGAAACTCCCGATAATGTTAAAACTTCTTTACGTGCGATTGGATTAACCGACTATGAGATTTCAATATATCTAACTTTAATTTCTAAAGGTCCTATGGATGCAAGGGAGCTTTCTGACGCAAGTGGGGTCCCATATTCTCGAATTTACAATATTTTAACTCAATTAGAGAAGGAAAAAATGTTCATTCTAAGAGAAGAAAACACTCGTCCATCGACTTATTTTGCAAAAAGTCCTGATGAAGTGCTAATTATCGCAAAGAAACAACTTAACGATAATTTTAATAAACACTCAAACAAAATCATCCACATGCTCAAACCTGTTTACGAATCTCATGACACTCC
>JAHLWJ010000441.1 GCA_019057975.1 Promethearchaeota archaeon
TTGGGTAATTTGGGTAAAAATTATATTAAATTTATACTCATAAAATTTATAAGTATATGAATTCTAAAATATTTTTGAAATGTATGTTATAAATAAACCATTAGAAGAAATCACAGAAGTGGATCTTCAATACCTTATTGATGAAGAGCGGATTGAAAAAAAAGTTTTAGAATACAAATCAGAACTACCTAGAAATAGTGATTCTGAGAAAAAAAAGTACTTAGCAGATGTCTCTTCCTTCGCAAATGCCATAGGTGGCGATATAATTTATGGTATTAAAGAAAATCGAAAGACAGGAAAGCCTGAAAAATTAGACGGTATTGAGATTGATAATGTAGATCAAGAGATTTTGCGATTAGAGCATATAATAAGAGATGGGATTGAACCTAATATTCCGTCATCAGCATTAAATATTACAGACATTCAATTAAAAAACTCAAAGTATATACTAATTATAAGAATAAATAGAAGTTGTAATAATCCACATAGAGTTTCATTTAAAGCGTGGGATAGGTTTTATACAAGGAGTACTAATGGAAAATATCGGTTTGATGTGCAAGAATTAAGGGTTGCATTTCAGAATGAAGAGATTGATTTTAATCACAATATAAGAATAGTTGTCATCTATAATGAAGATCTTAGAATGAATTATCACCTTGAAGAACCAAAGGGAGTAAAGCAGCAATATGGAGAATTTTTAACAAATCTACCTGAGAATGTTAAATTAAAACTTACTGAAAATAAAGATAAAATAGATCTTTTCTTATTGGAAATATCTCCATATCTATTATTAAGAGATATTGCATATTTCTTCCAAAGGGGTTGGAATATTAAAATTAATGATCTTAATAAGGATATGCAACATCGTATAGAAAATTTAGAAGATTTAGAAGATGAAAGGTTAACAATTGAGGATATTCCTATCTTGAATGGAGACTCCTATATTGATGAGTTAAAATTTGATTTAAAAAAATATTTAAATTGGATTAGTATTCCAAATTTTAAAATACCGAAGGATCTTGTAATATCTGTAGCTCGTAATAATAAGGCTGAGATTTTAATTAATTTAAAACATCCATTTTTTAATTATGAAATTTTATTTAAAGCTACTACTGGAGGATTGTATTTAATTACTAAACATCCTCAATATATCTATCTGTTTAAAGATTTATCAAACTACAATTTTAAAGAAATAAGGATAGAATCAAAAGTAAATTTTATTTTAGATAACCCAGATAATAGTTTATTTGATAATTATTTATCATATACTAAGAATCTTAGACAAATTATTGAAGAAAGATTCTCTTATGATTATTTCTTAAAACATCAAGTTAACTCTATTCAATATGTTATGTTAAAAAAGCTAGATGAAATAATTGATATAGTGAAGAAAAAAGAAAGACTAAAAAAATTTGTCAGAAAATTATTCTCAAGAAAAAATAAAAAGATTGAGAGTTTCTAAACAAGTTTAAGATTTGAATAAATTAGAAAAGTTTTTTACTATTAATTTTATATCCTCAAGATTAATTTTATAGTAAATTTTATGCTTCAGATCATTATAATTAGTTCTAATATTCCTTAAGAGTTTTACCTCATTCTTATCTATTAAACCAGCAATCTCCGCTTCTCTAATAAGATCGAAAAAAAGAGGAGCGCTTTTCATTCCCAATTTATTTAGTAACCAGTGTTCTACTATCCTCCCTAAGTTAAGTAATCCAGCCTCTGCCCATTGTTCGGAAATTTCGATTGTTTTATCGAGCTGATCTTGCAAATAATTTGGTTTAAGAGTAAATTTCGGGGGTTTATGGAAAATCTCTTCAATGCACGCCTGTATTTCTATTTCCAACTTATTCCATAAGAATTTAAACTGATTCTGTATTTGTCGTATCGCATCTTTACAAATCCATTCTTTTATTTCAGACTCCTCTTTTGTTTTTAAGGTAATTTGTTTTATTTTTCTGTCCCTTCGGGAATAACTAATAGTTATACCTGCTTTACTACCTTCTATGAGATATTTTCCATAGACCTCATCTGTACTCCACACATCTTCTTCTAACAGAAAAATAATGGATTTCTTTGATATCCTCCTTTCATTGGTGTTCAATAAAGGTACCAAGGTATCGTCAAACCAATAAGAATACTTATCAAAAAAATTCCAAATGTTCTGTAAATGGTCTCTTAAATCGACTAGTAAGTTTTTGGACCATTGATACTTAGGATTCTTAAAACGAGGTTTCCCTACTTTAACGCCTTCTTTTATTTCTCCAACATAAGTCATTTCTCTATTCTCGGGGATTTCAACAAGCTGATCGTACAGTTTTTTATGATTTTCTAGGAGGGTCTCTCCTTCCAACTTGATATCCAAGGTAATCCTCTTAAATCATTTCTCTGTATTAGGGTTATTCACTATACCTTCTCGCCTTTATCTGTTCTTTATAATCTGATTCAGAGAGTAAAACCAAATCGCAAGTAATACCTTCTTTCCAAATTTTTATTACATTTTTACTACTTCCTGTATTAGCATTAACTTTTAAAATTTTTTTCAATTTATCTATCAGATCAGCATAGACCTTTTGTTTTGTAGGATCTCCGACTATCCAAAAGATTACATCCAGATCGCTCTTATCTCTGTGTTCTCCTGTTGTTCGAGAGCCCCATCTTGCAACACCTCCGATTTTATATCCAGAATTATTATAGAGAAAATTCTTTAGACTATTATAAAAAGCAGAATACTTCTGCTCTGCTTCTCTTCTGATTGACATAAATTCACCTTTTTATTGTTATTATAATTTTCTGTCTTATGCAAATATTGAATAAGATGTTTTATAAATATTTCAACTTCAAAATCATCCAACTTATACTTAATAGAAAGAGCAGGAAACAAAAGAGAAAGGGCAATACTCGGCGATATAGGGGGTTGTATTGTATTTTCCCTATTTAATTAGGGGGAAATATGGATGGACAGCAGCGAGATAAACGAATTTCAAAATAAATAATCTCAAAACAAAATAAACTTTATAAATTTTAAAAACAATTATATTTAAATAATTTAATTCAAAAGATTAAAGGGGAGATATACAAATTCCAGTAGGAGATTTTGAAGGAAATACATTTGTTGCATTTATTGACATTTCTGGGTTTAAAGAATTAATGAAAACTGAAGAAAGAGCATTAAATGCATTAGATCGCTTATATAGTTCTGGGTATAATCAACTTCGTAATCAAAATCTTCAAAATGATACTAGAATTGAAGGATTCTTTATGTCGGATTGTGGTATTTTATTTGTTAGAAAAATGAATCACAATTTAGTCTCAGGATTTAGTTCATTATTAGATACTATAAAACAAATAAATTGTGAAATGATGAGAGAAGATTTTATGCTTATGACTTCAATTGCCTATGGTCAATTCAAATATCAGAATCGTATAGAATTCCCTGGAATTGAAAAAAATCCTATTTATGGTAATGCATATATTTCAGCTTATTTAGATACTGAAAGAGATAATCCCAGAATTCAACCTGGTCAATGTCGTATTGTAAGAGAAAACCTACCTGCAAACATAATTAATGCAATTGAACAAGGTCATCCAACTGATCCATATAGTTTGATTAAAACAAGAAAAAGAGATAGTCAACATTTTTATTTTTATTGGATGGTTCATGAATCTTTTCAAATAGAGCGTTTCGAGCAAAAATATCGAGATATCTATAATTTAAAATATACAGGAATGCTTCAAGCATTAAAAAATGCTGTAAATAATCTTTAAATAATTAGATCAGTTTTTTAATAATATTAATTCTATTATCCCCCAGTAATTAGTAAAGTACGGCGGGGCACAAGTGAGAGAAAGGATAAAAAAAAGGAAATTATAGAAAAACTATATCTTTTAATGCCACTTAATCCATTTTCCCTAACTTTGGGGTTCTTTTGATTTTTCTCCTTAAACACCCTCAATTTGGAAACAGCATTCTTTAAACCTACCTTTCCAGTATATTTTTCCCATCTTGATTTTGAATCTCCAAAAATATAAAAAATCATATCTTTCCATTTATAAAATCCCTTAGAACGCCCCATTCTCCACATTGAATTGCATGTCTTATTTTAATGCATTTTATTGCATTTTTATTTTTTCTTCAAGTGCACCCCTCCAAT
>JAHLWJ010000442.1 GCA_019057975.1 Promethearchaeota archaeon
CCCCACAGTAGCACCAGTACCAGCACCAACACTTCCAACTTCAAATCCTGATGATGATGCATTTTGACATGCTGTATAACCTTCTTCTTTTCCAGGTCTAACATCCTTATCACCTATGTTTAAGTCAAACAATATAGCAGTTGGAACAATTGGAACCTTTCCATAGGTAGTCTCAAATCCAATATTTTTATCCTCCAAATATTTCATCACCCCATCAGCAGTAGAAAGACCAAACGCACTTCCCCCCGATATACAAATAGCATTTACTTTTTCTACCATGCATGTTGGATCTAAAAGATCTGTCTCCCTCGTTCCAGGAGCCCCTCCTCTTACATCTACTCCACAAACTGCACCCTCTTCTGGTAATAGAATTACTGTACATCCTGTGATTGCATCTTCATCTGTATAATGCCCAACTCTAACTTCTGATAACATACTCCTCCTTCTTATTACTTTCTTAAATATGTTTAATATGTTCCTTATTGATAAGAATTTTAATAAAAATTTAAGGAAACCTCTAAATTTTAATAAAAACGAATATTTAATTTTAAATAGATTAAAAATTTTAATCAGTAGTAAATTATGTTTGTTCATAAAAACTAAATATACATCTATTTTGATTTTTAGCTTTTTGGTATACTTTCGAAGACATTTTCAGTCAAGAAAGTATGCCCAAAGCTTTTATTTAAAACTTTTTAAAGAGATTCACTTCACTTCATTCGAGTGCAACGAAGGGGAAGTAATGACAATCTATTTTAATTTAAGGGAGTTTGAAATACCTGACTAATAAGAATATAAAAGTGAATATAAGTAAAACATAAATGACGGAAAAGAAATCAAGCTTTTTAAATTTCTTTGATATTCTTCCTGTTCTACCTTTACCCCCTCTATAACACCGAGACTCCATTGCTAAAATTAAATCCTCCGCTCTTTCATAAGCACTTATAAATAATGGTATTAATAAACCCGATAATTTTATAGTTCTAATTATGAAATTACCCCTATCTAAATTAGCACCTCTTGCTATTTGAGCTTTCATTAATCTTTCTAACTCCTCAATTAAAGTAGGAACAAATCTAAAAGCTATTACACCAACCATAATAATTTCATGTGAAGGAAATTTTATTTTTTGTAGGGGAAGAATTAGCCTTTCTATTGCATTTGTAAAACTTATTAACTCTGTTGTAAGGAAAAATATTGATGAAATAAAATAGATTGATATAGCTTTAAGCATCATAAGAAAAGAAATTTTAATACCTAAACTTGAAATTCTTATAAAATGCCATTGAAAAAATATTCGACCTGGTTCACCCATATAAAATAATATTTGAAAGATCCAAATAAGAATTATTATAGGAAGGACTGGTTTTAACCCCTTTAGAATATATAAAAATGAACTATCAGATAGTTTTATAATAAAGAACAAGAATATGCCTATAAGAATAATTTCTGAGAAAGTTTTTACAAATGACATATAAATTATAAAAATAAACAGTAATATTATTTTTATTCTGGGATCAATCCTATGAATTAATGAATCACCTTCTCTATAAAATCCAAAAATTGTGTTCCTATATAATTCCACTTTCTATACTCCACAATCTAAATCTCTTTATTTTTTAATAGTGAATATCTTCCTTAATCACTTATTTTTTAAATAATTTAATTAATGACTCCTCAAGTTGATCAATACCAATAATTTTTTCACTTATGTTTATTTTTGATTTAATCAATTCGTCAACTACCTCAACTACTGATGGTAATGTTAAACCATAATTTAATAGTTTTTCTTTTTGCTTAAAAATATTCTTTGGTGTATCAATCATTTTAATTTCTCCATCAAAGAGAACAACAATTCTGTCTGCGAGTTCTAAAACGTCATCCATATTACTTGAGACAAAAATTGTTGTTAATTCTAATTTGTTGTGTAAAAATCTGATAGAGTTGATAAGGTCTCTTCTTCCTTTAGGATCCAGACCAGCTGTGGGGTCATCTAAAATTAAAATTTCTGGGTCGAGAGCTAAAACTCCAGCAATTGCTACTTTTCTTTTCTCTCCTCCGCTAAGACTAAAAATATATCTATAAAAAAATTCATCTGGTTCTAAACCTACAGTAGTTAATGCTTTTTTAATAGTTATATTTATAACCTCTTCAGGAAAATTAAAATTCTTTAAACCAAATGCAATGTCATCTGCAACAATATCTTTAAAAAGCTGACTATCTGGATGTTGAAATAACATAGCTACCTTACGTCTCAATTCTTTTAAATTCAATTTGCTGTCTCTTGTATCCCTTCCATCTACTATAACTCTTCCTTTTTTAGGAATAAATATCGCATTAAAATACTGAAGTAATGTAGATTTTCCTGATTGGGTTGGACCAATAATAGCCAATTTTTCACCTTCATATATATCAAAACTTAAGTTGTGGAGAATCTCCTTTTCAAAAGGAGTTGCAGTCATATATGAATGAAATAGATTCTTAGCTTCTATTATTGAGTTAAGCAATTTATAAGCTCCTGGGTAGTTATTATTTGTTGAGGAATAGAAATCCCCCTTTTTCTTAATCTATAAACAATATCTGGGATTATAGGAACATCTAAAGCAAGACTTCTTAGTATTTCTAATTTAGAAAAAATCTTATTTGGTGAATTATCCAATACTATCTTTCCTTCAGACATAACAATTACTCTATCCGACTTCAACACTTCTTTCATAATATGAGTTATATATATTATTGTGACATCCCTTTTTTTTCTCAAATTTAGTATTAACTCAAATACTTCTTTTTTTCCTGATGGATCAAGCATTGAAGTAGGTTCATCAAAAATAATATACTTCGTTTCCATTGCCAATACAGATGCAATTGCGACCTTTTGCTTTAAGCCCTCAGAAAGCATATAAGGTGGGTATTTCTGAAAGTCATTTAATTCTAAGAGTCTTAATGACTCATTTACTCTTTTCTCAATTTCTACTCTATCAATACCCAAATTTTCCGGTCCAAAAGCTATATCACTTCTAACTGTTGAACAGATTATCTGGTTATCAGGGTTTTGAAATACCATCCCTACCTTTTTTCTAATCTCCCATACTTCTTCTTCCTGAGTATTAATTCCATCAATTAAGACAGTGCCTTTTGTAGGAGACAATATAACATTAAGATGTTTTGCCAAAGTTGTTTTACCAGAACCATTTTGTCCTATTATAGTAACGAATTCACCCTCCTTTATGGATAGTGATATTCCATTTAGTGCTTTTTTTGGATTCTCAGATTTTTGATGATAAGTGAAATGAAGGTTATTGATTTCTATCATTTTGCTTTAACTCCGCGGGATCCTCTATAGACATCAATTGCTTTCCCAATTATTAAGGCTATAATAGCTGCTATTACTGCCTCAGCAATAGCTTGTGGTAATACCTGGATTAACCAAGCTAAAAAATTACCTTTTCCTGTTAAATGTATCATACCAAGAACAAAAATGGTATTTGTAAAAGATCCAAATATACCAGCAAATATTAATGCTACACTATTATTTATTTTCTTTGTAGCTGTATAAACTAAATATGATATTAGTCCAATAAATAGTCTTGGTAATATTGCTACAAGTGGATCACTGAAAAAGGGATTTGGAGAAATTGTAGTTGCCATATAAAAACTAGCAAAACCAAAGATTCCACCAACTAAAATTCCCACAATTGGACCTTCAAGCACTCCACCTAAAATAGCAGGTATATGCATAATAGTTGCATGACCTGATATATTTGGTACAGGTATAAATCCTATTGGTAATGCACCAAGTACAGGCCATCCTAATAAAATTGCTATTGCTCCCAAAATTCCAGCTATAACGATTTGTCTTACTGTTATCTTCAAAAAATCACCCCTTTTCTTTTTATAAATTATAATATCTTATATAAAAACATAAAATATTTAAATATTTCTTATTCTAACATTAAAGTTTATATTAAATTATTTAAAATCCTTAAAGCTCTATTTAGAAATACAATAAAAAAGAGCGGGAAAAACCGCTCATTTTAAATATATTTAAAATTATCAATTAAAGTATATTATTTATTATCTTTTTATCAATATCTAATTATATTTTCTAAAATAAATAATTACTCCACCAATATAAATTTCATTTTCAATG
>JAHLWJ010000443.1 GCA_019057975.1 Promethearchaeota archaeon
AATTAATCCCATTTTTAGTATATGGTCCTTTATAGTTTCTGATTTTTGATTTATCTGAAAATTTATTTTTTCTAATTTATTCCCCGTCAATGCCCTTTGTTTAGAATCTTGAGATTGGAAAAGAAAGCGTCTAGATCTATCTTTTATTGCTTTAATTGAGCCGTCTCCAGTAAAGGTTGTATTATAACCCCAGAATTGCATTGTAGATATTACTGTTTCTAAAATAAAAGTGATATGTGTTGAATAATATACCTTAATACCTGCTAATTTAGAATCTATACTCATACAGTTTATTATATTTCCAGTTTCTAATATATTTTATATTTATTGAAATAATGGTACAATAATTATTGATTGTTTTCGCAAAATCCCTTAAAACTTGAAAAATAGGAAGAAAGCACAAGGAAAGGAGAGATCGGTCTCCTTACCCTCGATACCAAACTCAGATTCTTAAGGTGTATCATCCTTTAACTTAATTTCGTAGATAATATCGTCGAGATAGAACACATTGTCTCTTCCCACCGCCCATATTAACGCTCTGGAAAGAGATTTACGAAAGCTCCATACTTCAACTTCTACATTAAGTGCTTTTAACTCTTTTACAACCCCAGCGAATATGTTTAAAACACAAAATCTTTTTTTTCTTTATTTCTTCAATTTTAGCTTACGAATGTCCTCTTCTTGCGCCTTATCCGATTCTAATAGGAATTTTCATTGTGTTTGAAAAATCTTTTTATCATATTTTAAATATAGAAAAGGAGAAGTTACTTATATAATACGAATTGAAATAAAAATTCAGAAAAATGAGAGAAGTTAGTAAGCAAGAATTGCTCAAGCTGTTAATTTTATTGTTAAGCATTATGGGAATAACCATCATTTCGCTTGTAATAATGTACTTCATACTTAACCCAGTACCATGCGACACTGGAAATGGAAGTTGAGCTTGAATATTTATGTTATACGCAAATTTAATTAAATAACCGAATGGATGATTCTTACAGATAAAATTTTAGTTGTAGGATGACGACCTCGTGAAGGTCTCGGTGGAAAATTTAAAAAAAAACTCCAAGTTTAGGCCTTTAAGAAATTCAGTCTCCCGTTGGCTTAACGGTTTAGTCTTATATTACTAAAAAAGATGTCCGAGAAGGAGCTCTTGTCCTATACAGTGTTCCTTTTGGAACGGTAAAACCTTGTTTCGGTTTTAGTTCAATTATTTTCTTCTAGATCAATTTAAAGGAGTCCAGCGATAGCAAAAAAGAAATCATCCTCTTTATCGTGCTTATGCCAAAGTATTTTTTCTTTTTAAATACGGAAACTAATATATTCCAATACATCTAGGTTAGAATAAATGATTTTTAGAAAATTATTCTCATAATTATGGAGAGTTAATGTGTTAGGCAAAACAAACAGGCATAAAAAAATTCAGAAGGAGCTGAAAAAGTATAACAGGTATGCGAAAATGTATCTTAGGAAAAATTCTCTTGATTTTAAAGCCGCCTACAATAACTTTCAAAAGTCAGAGGCTTGGACTGAGGCAAAGGCATTGTTGATAGAGTATTTTTCTCTTGAAAATAAATTATTTACGTGCCCGATTTGTAATAAGGTTGTAGACCCATACTACTCAACTTTGCACCATATCTACTACGATAAAAAAAAATTGTTCGACCCGAAATACATTAATTTTGTCCATCACGATTGTCATGAACGATATCATCAAGAAAGCGGGATTCCCGGAACAAAAAAGCGTTTGAAAGTATACGTTGGCTCTTGGGGTTTAAGGATTTATATTCCGAAAATTGGAGGATTGTACATACGGTTCGAATTTTGCGTTCTTCTTATAATATTAATTATTTTATTGGTAGTTTATAGAAATTGATTTTATTATCTTGGTGGGAGGATTTCTACGAAAATTTTTGCTTTATTTAACCATTAGAGTAAAATTTCATTATCAGAAAATAAAAAGATTGGAAGTGCTTAAATCTCAATAAATATTTATATATCAGTTAAGTCATGTAATTTATGACTAATTTGTCTAAATGTAAATAAATTATCCAAATAATAAATGAAATCAGGTTAAAAAAGATGAACCCTAAAAGGCCTAGATGTGAAAACTGTGGTGCGAAAATCTATCCTAAGACTAATCCATTTATTAAGGCTAATTTTATTATTGGAGACCTACCATCATATTGTCCAAATTGTGGAGAGGAAATCAGTAATGAGAAAAACGCTCAAGTAGCGGAATATAATACAAATTTTTATTATTTATGGTGTATCGGGTTTATCACATTTGTAATTATTGTGTTGATTATTTTATTTTCGATATAGTATCTTAGATTTGATTATATAGAAAAAAAATTAGTATTAGGTATTTAGATCTTAGAGATGTGAGTTAAGCCAATTAATTACATCTTGATAAACTTCATCTCGATTAATTTCGTTAAAGATTTCGTGTCGAGCATCTTGGTAAAATTTATAGCTTACATCCGTCATACCGTATTTATTAAGGCGATTTATCATTGCTTTAACTCCCTTGGTCTTATTACCTATAACGCATAACGATCCAGAGATGAAAAAGATTGGCAAATCTTTTGGAATGCTTTGTTCTTGTTTCGAATCATAAATTTTTTCAAATCCGTGAAGAAACTCTAACCAGAGGTTAGCAGGGGCTACAAATCCGCACCATGGATCGTCGATGTATTTCTGAACTTCATCTTTGTCTCTGCTGAGCCATTCAAATCCCGTGGCCCCTTCATCGGTATCCCAATCATGGTTGTTGCTTTTAAAGTTCATATCGTGCATTTTTTGGCTCGGTTCTGTTGGACCTAATTTCTTAATCTCAAATTTAAGTAAGAGTTTACCTGCCATAATTACTGAAGCTCTTACTTTTCCGTTTGTTCCACTTAAAATAACACCTTTAAGTTCATTTCCCCAATCCTGAATGTAATCTTGCGAGAGGAAAGAGCCCCAAGAATGTCCTATTAAGAATATCGGTAGAGCGGGATGTGCTTCCTTGATAATATTTGTTAATTCATGAATATCGTTTACTACGCCTCTCCATCCATTTGGACCTAAAACTCCCGCATTCCCCTCTAGCGTTTTTTCGGTCAAATCACCAGCAGTCCTCCCATGACCACGCGCATCACCGGCGTAACACGCGTATCCTTCGTTGCATAAAACTTCCGCTACCCGAGCGTATCGCTTAGCATGTTCTGCTAGACCGTGAACGATCTGAACGATTGCTTTAGGGGGAATATCCGGTTCCCACTTGTATACGAATATTTCAATATTGTCTTTATCTTCAAAAGTAAAAGTTGAACTTTTCATTTTTATACCCTAATTTTTTTTTTATAGAATTAAATAATCAATGTCTAAGTTTTGTTTATAATGTTACTATTTTTGGGAATACTAAGATTAGAGGGGGGTTTTTTATTCTCTATCAAATCTGAATATTTCATTAAATGTAACCGTCGATTTTCCTCGCTTAAGCCATTAATATATCTTTCTTTGATTCTATAATCAGAATATCTTCCCTCTGGAGGTTCTCGAAGCCATTTTTTAGATGTGAACTTTAGTCCAAAAAACAGCATCATTAACAGGAACATTATTGAATTAAAATAAAAATGCCGTCGTGAATAAGAAGGATATAATGGGTTAATCACGGTTATGTTGCTAAATTGGAAGAACAGGAAAATTATAACACAAAAAAGTACAGCTATGTTTCCAATTTTACTGATTTTTGTTGTTCTATATCTTGCACCCCAATATTTTCCATGATATCCATCAGTTTTATTACAATATATATTAATGAAAGGAGTGTATTTTTTTCTTCTAAACGGATTTTTTCCCCACATTATTCCATCTCCACAAGCAATAGTGTCAAAAAGAAAGTGACCAAAATAAATACCTATAACAGGAATTATAGAAATAAGAGGATTTGAACCCAAAAATATATTTATAACAAACGGTATAATGAAAGGAATATATAAAAGTGGGTAATGAGCTATAGAACTAAAGTGATGCTGAAATTCCGTGTCAAGCTTAAATTTGCCTCGCTTTCTGATAAAAAATACAATTGCATCAAAATCAGGGCAAATTGAAAAGAAAATTATCAAAGATATATAATAACTTGGCATTATAAAAGAACC
>JAHLWJ010000444.1 GCA_019057975.1 Promethearchaeota archaeon
CCCGGCGCGATTTGAACGCACGACCTTCCGCACGTCAAGCGGACGTCATACCGAGCTAGACCACGGGCCCGAAAAAATTGAAACCTTGTTGTAATAATTTATGGTATTAAAAATAAATATTTTATTAAAAATAATAAATTCTTAATTAAACATCGTTTTAATTTGAATAAAAAAAAAAAAAATTATTTAGGTAATAATCTGGATTTTCTAAAAACAGCGACAGCTGCAAAAACAGCAACTCCAATCGCAGCAATAGACATAATTTCGAAGAAAGGGAATTCAAATCCACTCGGTCTATAACCATCAATTGTAAAGAGAAAATCACAAATATCTTCCGATACTCCTCCATATCCATCGTAAGCAATTACTTTTATCAAAATTGAATCAGAATATGGATAATTACTAACATCCCACATAAAAGAATTCCCTGTTAAATTTTTAGTGATTAAATGCCATCCTATTCCGCCATCATTATAAGCTAATGCAAAAGTCAAAGAATCATCATCAGGATCAGAAGCAAACCACTCGATTGTTATTGTATTTCTAAGAATTTCGCCACCATTAGGAGACATTACAGAAATGATTGGTACACGATTAATAACAGTATAGCTATAAGGATTTCCATTTGGATTTTTTCGAATTGTTTTTGAACCTTCATTATCCCAAGCAATGATATACCATAAAACATTCGATCCATGACCTTGAGATGGGATTGTACCTTCCCAAGTTCCAAGATTAGCAACTTGTTCAGAGAGAATAATATAATCCCAAAAAATTCCGCCATTAGTAGAATAATTAATCCATGCTTCCTGAATTCCTCCCTCATCTGAAATTTTAACGTTGATAATGGGTTCATCATCTAAACAAGGCGAAACACCATCCTGAGAAGAATCAAGTTCAATATCTGGAAAATCTATTATTGGTGGGACATAATCAAAAGTATCATATTCAAGTGGATTAGATGTCATACAACTAACCGGATGTGTTCTGAAAATATATGTGCTAAATAATTTATCGATACCATATTCGAGACTTATTTGATCAGTTGATTCATCATCATTTATCGTAAAACTTGTTTTGAATTCTTGTTCATTACCGTATTCTTGTTGATTTTGCCATTCTAGTCCCATACTATATGTTAAACTAATAGGTCCTAGTATTGCGGTTACAGAGGCATCAAAATTTATTTGAAATGAATCAATCCTTTTATTAGATGTAACAGTAGTATACGTGTTAGAAAAGGGGCTTCCTCCAGCAATTGTGAGATTATTTTTCCAATCTACATTTGAATAATTATTATGAACTGGGTTAAGATTTCGCCAATTGTTCGGAACATTGTAATCATTGAGGAAAGATTCACCTGATCTTGTGAGCCCCCAATATACTGTTGGTTTTTCATATCTTTGAGTGCCATTGAAATATGTTCTATAAAATGCTTTAAGATTCCAACTATAGGAAATAGCTTCTCCCCAATATCTATCACCATATCCAGGACCTATAAAATCTTTATTATAATTATCTACACTTGAAATCAATTCAGTTACATCAGTCACCTTAAATTGATATTGGCTCTCTGTACTCCATGTGGCTTTAATATTAGCCGAAGCCCCTAGACCCACTCCGAAAAGACTCCCTTCTGCCTCTACACCGAAGCCATGTGATTGAGTAAAATGAGAGTTTATCCCTATTGAAAGAGAGGTAGACTCAGCATATCCTGAAAAGCTATTATCCCCTGGAGGATCATGCAAAATGAGATATAATTTTTCACCTATAAATTCAGTACCATAATCTAATAATTCTGTTATATCTGAAATCACTTTAGAAAAAGTAAAATCCCTAGTATCACTTACAATTGGAATTGGATTACCTTCTTCATATCCATAAAGAATGGCTGTTACAACTCCATCAATACTTCCATTATAAGGTGATAAATCAATGGAGCTTTTATTCCAAACACTACCAAAATCTATACTATTGATTTCAAGAGTTGTATTAACCAATTTTCTAAAAGAATATTGTATATAAAAAATTGGATCACCAATTGGGAATACTATATGCTGATTTTCACTAGGAGATACCCATTTAATATAAGGAGCTATACTTATATTAAAATACACCATATTAGATTCATACAAATCTCCAGAAGAATCCCGACCAAAAACTTTTATGGAATGAACACCATCTTCAGGAACTTTAAATGTAGTATTTCCTAAAATTGACTGCTTATCTTGGTTATCTAACGAGTATTCTGCCCAAATTAAATTAGTATCATCTTCAAAACTCAGTAAAATACCTTCGTCAACATTATCTCCGACAATATAGTTAATATCTGTAGATAACCCGATTCCATCAATATATACCTCACCAGAAATAGCTAACCATGTAGGAAAAACGATGGAGGTGCAACCATCTACGTTATTTCTAAAGTTTGCATCATCTATCAGTTTATTTCCATCAATAAATATATCATAATTGTTATTATTATAATCAATATCAAAACGTATATGATACCATTTTTCAACATAGTTATTTAAAACAGGGTGATAACTTCCATCGAAATATCTTATTCTATTTTCTTCGCAAAGAAACTGCAAATATATAAATTGAGTTCCATAATTAAATAAGGCTACATCCGAATGGCAACTGACGTCAGGAAAATACCAAAATTCTAACGTAGATAATTTTAAACTTGAAGGAAATTGATTTCCAATTTGTGCTTTAGCTGAATCACTTTGGTCTAATAATTGAACTACTTTTTTATGACCACTGAATTCATCTATTACTTTAGCAGAACAGCCAGCTCCCGAAGTCCATATATCCCAATCATATGGAGTAAATCCATTTTTATCATTCTCAAATCCATATGTAGCGGGATAATATCCACTCATCGGATCGAAATAAGTTATATTTTCTGGTTTTATAATATTTATTGGAGTATAGTATATTGTGAAATATCTTATATCAGATTGGTAATTTACCCCGATTGAATCATTTCCGTAAATTTGGATAGTATGAGTGCCATTACTCGGCAATGGAATAGTAGTATTACCTAAAATTGTTCTATTTGATTGGGAATCTAGAGAATAACCAATCCAATCTAAATTCTCGTCACTTTCAAAACTGAGTAGTAATCCTTCATGAAAATTATCTCTAATATTATAATTAGCATCAGAAGAAAATCCAACAGCATCTACATATGTAATTCCGGTGGATCCTGGTCCTGAGCCCCAAGAGGTAAATCGTAAATGTTTACATTCACTCGCAGGATTTTGAAATTTTAAATCCTCACCATATTTAATGCCATCAAAATATATATTAAATTTATCATTGTCATAATCTAATTCGATTTTTATATGGTACCACTGCTCGATATATTCAAAATATATATAAATATAATCAGTACCATTCCAATATCGGACGTCATGAGTAGGGTATTCAAATTGCATATTTAGGATATTATTTGCTCCATCCCATATATCGAATACTGAGTACGAACTCAATTTAGGATAATACCAAAATTCTATAATCTCGGGGCTTTCCAATGATGTGAAATCCTTTTGTAGCACTGCCCAATCTCCGTTGCTTTGATCGTCTATTTTTACTATATTTTTATGACCATTAAATTCATTGATTACTTCAATATAACAATCTATGCCAGTTGATGCATCCACCCAGTCCTCTGGAAAAGTTCCCTCTTCATCGTTTTCAAAGCCATATGTTGCCGGATAATAACCACTCATCGCACTAGTATAAGTTTTGTTTTCTGGAGTAATAAGATTAATCCCATTAGCACTTAATTTCAAGAATTGGATTTTATTAGAATTATAAGGAAATACTGGGTGTATAATCGGGATTATAAAAAGTAAAAAAACAATACTTAAAATAATCTGAATTTTTTTTAAAGATTTTTTCAAAAATTTCACCACTATTTTTAATTAGGTAATATACAAAAAAGTATAATATTACACTAATATATATTAAAGATTTTTTTATATAAAAGGTTATTTAGAAAAGACTATCTAATCAAATCTAATCTTTAGTTGCAAAGAAAAATATTAAAAAAAATAGAAGGTAAAATTTTAAGCTTTCTTTTCCCTTAAAGCTCTTATCATTGGTAAATCTTTTCCAGATAG
>JAHLWJ010000081.1 GCA_019057975.1 Promethearchaeota archaeon
CCAAATAAATTGACCATTTTAGATAATGATGTATTAAGTATATCACCAATCTTCTTTATACCCTTCTTATAAAAATATACCTTGGTTTTTTTCCCTATACCTGGAACGCGCGTTATATCCATATTCTTTAATAACACATTAAAATTTTCTGGTCTAAAGAGAGTTATTCCATTTGGCTTATTGCAGTCTGATGCAATTTTTGCAAGAGATTTTGTAGGAGCTATACCAATTGAAATTGTCAAGCCTACCTTTTCAATAATTTCCTTTTGGATTCTTAATGCATTTTCTTTTGCTTTCTCATAGTTTAAGCATGAATCTGTAAGATCGAGATAAGCCTCATCATTCCCCATTTGTTGGAAATCTTTTGAATATCGACTTAGTATTTCCATAACTTGTTTCGAAGCTTGGGAATATTTCTTAAAATTTGGTTGAAGATAAATACCATGAGGACATCTGATGTAAGCTTGAGAAATAGGCATTCCAGAATGAAGTCCAAATTTTCTTGCCTCATAAGAACAAGTTGAGATAACTCCTCTACCCTTTCCTTCTTTTGGGTCGGCTCCTATTATAACTGCCTTACCTTTGTATTGTGGTTTATCTCTTATTTCCACAGCCGCATAAAAGCAATCTAAATCACAATGCAATATAAGACGATTCATTTTTCGAGAAATATTTACTAAATGTAGTATTTTAAATTGTCATATTGGATATTTTTATATTTTATTTATAAGATTAGAGTATTTTGAATTATTAAACAACATCCTAATTTACTTTTTAACAGTGTTTCTCAATTCGAAATAGATTTTTAACACACTCTTAATTATTTATTTTATGTCTTTAACTAAAGAAGATAAGCTTCGAATCGAAGTGGTTGATGGAGCAAAAGCAATTTTTAATAAGGGTTTAGTAGAAGCAGGTGAAGGTAATGTAAGTATAAGGAATGGGAGGAAAGAAGAATTATTTATCACACCCTCATTTAATCAGTATTCAACGCTTAAAAAGGATGAAATTGTTCATTTAAGTTTTGATGGGACCCCTTTAAGCACAGGAAAATTACCATCTACAGAAGTAAAAATGCATATAGCGATCTATAAATCCCGCCCTAAAGTTCAGTCAGTGATTCACACCCATTCAACTTTCGCATCTATGTTCTCAACGATCCGAAAAAAAATACCAATTATAATGGAAGAGATGTATATTTTTTTAGGGGGATCTATTGACGTTTCTGATTTTGGAATTGCTCACACAGAAGAAATTGGGCAAAATGCTCTTGATGCACTTAAAACAAAAAATGCGGCTTTGTTAGCGAATCATGGTGTGATAGTCTGTGGTAAATCTGTTGATCATGCTGTGAAATTTGCAGAGTTAGTAGAAAAATTAGCGAAAATTTATTGGGGTGCTTTACAAATAGGAGAACCCAAAACGTTTTCTAAGGAAAATCTTGAAAGATTTGAAAAACTATACGAAAGTTTATTTGCTAATTATCCGCGTAGTATGCGAACAAAAAAATGTACAATAAATAAACCAAAAGGAGTGAAATAAATGGAATTAGGTATTAGCTCTTTAGGGCATATTATTGAATATGGACTTTCCAAGAATTATGAGAATTTGGTTGATTTAATACTTAAAACGTCTGAGGATTGTCTCAATTTTGCTGAAGCTAATGATATCAAAATTGTTGAATTACTTCTAGATCCTCCAGAAGTTATTAAAGATGAAAATAAACAAAAATTCATCGATCTTGTTAATGCATATTCATTAAAAAAACAAATTCATGGGCCTTTTATAGATGTAAATTTATGTACCCATAACGACATCATTTCTAACGCATCAGTAGAATCATATTTAAAGACAGCAAGAATTTGTAAGGATATAGGTGTCAACATTTTAACTATTCATCCAGGATTAGCGAATTTTCTGATAAATTCAATAAGAGATTATAATAAGGTACAATTAGCTAAATCTATTCATAAATTATTAAATTCCATAAATAACTCAAATATTAACATTTGTTTAGAAAATATGCCAAAGAATTGCCATATTATGCTTGATGAAAATGATATAAAAGATACTTTCTCAAAAATTGATCATAATGATCTCTATATTACTTATGACACAAGCCATTTTTTCACATGTGACGGCAATGTGAAGATTTTGTGGGAGTATTTTAGTAAAATTATTAAAAATGTTCACATTGTAGATAATTTTAGTAAAACCTCAGATACCCATCCACCTTTAGGAACGGGAAAAGTGAGTTTTCATGAGATTTTTGAAGTTATTAAAAGCTATAATTACCAAGGGCCAATTATTATTGAAATATCTACAGCAAAAGACTTACCCCAGAGTATTAATTTTATAAACAAATTTCTATAAAACAAAGATAGTTATAAAGATTATATTCAAAAACATTTTTATGATCTTATAATAATAATTATAATAATAATTATAATGACAAGATTATTGAAATAATAAATAGGTAAGCGTACAATGAGTGATGGGCAAAAATCTATAATCTCTTTACAAGTTAGTCATGATTTATTAGAGAGATTCGAAAGAGTTCGAAATCAAAGTGGATTTAATTCTAAAAGTGAAGCTTTAAGAGATTCCATAGTAAATTTTATTGAAAAACATGAAAAATTTGATAATTTAGAAGGATATAAAATAATGACAATAAGTCTTGTTTATCCTTTCAAGGAAATAACAATTGATCAGATCTCTAAATTATATTCACAATTTCACCAAATAATTAAAACCATAACAGATTGGCGTATAGTGGAGAAAAAGATTGAAATAATCTTATTAGTTGGTGAAATCGAATTAATTAAAGACCTATACAAGGAATTAGCCAAAATCAAAGATGTTATCTGTTATATTCGTGAAATAATTATCGATTAATATAATTTCAGTCAAATCGGAGTGAAAAATCTACCTGTTCAGATGGAAATTGAGTTAATTGACCTGAACTTATGACATCAGGCTCCGAAAGCAAATAATCAACGATATTTTCTGGATGAATCCCCCCAGAAACCTCAATAATTACATTATCTCGAAGATTATTTTGCTTTAATAAATTGATAGCTTCCTCTACTTGATCAGGACTAAAATTATCCATCATGATGATATCTGCCCCATTTTTCGCAGCAACTAATACATCTTCCACTTTTTCAATTTCAATTTCGATTTTTTTTGTAAAGCTAGCTATTTTATTCACATCTTTTAAAATTTTTTCTACATCTCCTTTATAATACCTCAAATGAGTATCTTTCAGGAGAAATTCGTCTAGAGAAAATCTATGTGTATCTCCACCTCCAATTTCAACAGCTTTCTTTTCAAAAATCCTTACTCCAGGGGTAGTTTTTCGGGTACATGCGATTTTTACATTTTTTCCAGTACTTTTTATTATCTCTACGAATTTTTTTGTTGTTGAAGTTATCGCACTCATATGAGTTATAAGATTGAGTCCTACTCTTTCTCCTAATAAAATATCTTTTATTTTTCCTTTTAATTCAGCAATGATATCTCCTTTATTAAACGCTTCCCCATCTTTTTTTTTAAAAACCATAGAAACATTTAATAAATCGAAAAGCATTGTTAATTCTTCTAATCCTGAAATATATCCAGAACTTTTAGCAATAATTTTTGCTGATGTTTCAGCATAATCAGGGATAATACTTGAGGAGACATCTGCATAGTTACAATCCTCTTCAATAAATTCCTTAAGTTTTCTTTGTATGATAAACCGATTATAATAACTCATGTTTCGCACTTTTATTTGTGGTATAATTATTATAAGTTAAAAATTAAATAAATTATATGGTTGCCACAGAAAAACTATTCATATCAAATAGTGAAATTAAACTAGAGGCTGAATTTTTTCAATCAAAATCAGGTAAATTGAAACCAATTGTGTTAATATGTCACCCTCATCCTCAATTTGGGGGTAATATGTATAATAATGTTGTTTCTGGAGTATTTAACAAATTAATTGAAAATGATCTTTCTTGTTTAAGGTTTAATTTTAGAGGTGTTGGAGGATCTACAGGATCTCATTCAGATGGAACAGGTGAATTAAGTGATGTTCATGCCTGTATTAATTATTTAATAAAGAAAAGTTTTAAGAGAATTATTATATGTGGATATTCATATGGGGCTGCAATAGGATGTTCAGCTGTAAATTATTCAGAAAAAATAATTGGGTTCATCTCTATTTCTTTTCCGTGGGGAATTATGGGAATATATAAAAAAAAATCCCAAACTTCAAAGCCAAAATTATTTATTCAAGGAAATAGAGATGATGTTGCTCGGTTTGATCATTTTCAGGAAAATTATGAATTCTACTTAGATCCAAAAAAAAGTAAAATTTTCGATGGTGCCGGCCATTTCTATCAAAATTATGAAGAACAAGTTGCTGAAGAAGTTTTAAA
This sequence comes from Promethearchaeota archaeon, assembly GCA_019057975.1. The sequence continues at coordinate 4,425 of JAHLWJ010000081.1, forward strand.
TTTTTTAAGCGATTTCTAAAAGTACCTTTCCGAATTGTTTTCCTTCATTTAAATATTCTTCAGCTTCCTTTACATTTTTTAATGGAAACAATTCACTTACTATAGAATTTAATCTAATTTATTATAAAAAATAAAAATAAGTGTAAAAAATAGTATTAAAGCGAAGAGAGTTTTTCCAAGTCTCCTTTACTATTTTCTTCCGCCCAATCCAGAAGTTGATCAACATATTTTTCAATTTCCTCACTTTCAGGGAGCTTAGATAGAACTGCTAAAAGAAATTGAGTGTTATTATTTTTCATTAAAATATTTCTCATTATTATGTAGTCATCTTTATATTTAATCTTCATACTCCTAACTTCAGATAAATCCATTTCCTCAGCAGCCTTATACGCGGCATCGCTTAATAAAGATCCCATTGCTGCTACTACTCTTTCATCTATATCTTCTTCTTTTTGGGAGGCAAGTACTAGACCTGCTGATGTAGCAAAAAGTGAAGCACGAAAATTTCCATTGTCATTAAGTTCTTTTAATACTAAACCGAGTCTAGTTACCATCTTTATGCACACTCTTATAAAATTAATTGATTCGTAATTTTAAGGAATTAATTATAAATTCTTATTTTATAATTATTCAAATATAATTCGTAAGCATAAACTTTCCTTGTATAATTAATATGAATTAAATAATATTTAAAATTATTTGAATTATCATAATTCCGCTAGTGTAATTTATTCTACTTCTATGGTTTATTTATACAAAGCAAATAAATGGAATTATCAAAATTATGAATTAAAAAACTTTCTAAAGCTTTAATGTTATAATGAATGTAGATATAACATCATTCTCATCAATTTTTAATGTTATAACCGTTGGTCTTGCTACTGGTTTAAGAAATCCTGGCTTTTGAGGAGGTACATTAGGTTCCATAGGAGAACCTGGATTTAAAAGCAGTGTATTAAATTTTGTTCCCTTTATAAGTGGGATATGAGTGTGTCCAAAAATGATAATGTGTAAATCATGTTCTTTCATAAATTCTTCAAGATTCTCTGGTAATATATGTATTACTCCGATATTATAACGACTAACAGAGAAATTAATAAATTGTTCTAAATTCTCAATTTCATCTACATTTCCCTTTACACAAGAAACAGGAGCTATTTTTTCAAGCTCTTTTAGAAAAAAATGTTCACAAACATCTCCAGCATGAACAATTTTATCGGCATCTTTGAAAACATTTTTTAATTGACTGATAAGAGATGTTATTTGATCATTTTCGGTATTAGGGGTTATATGAGTGTCAGAAATTATCCCTAACTTCATTTAAACGACGCTCCTTTAAATTGCAATTAAAAAACCCATAAGAAAGATTAGGCATCCAATTAATATATCAAAAAATACACGGAATAAAGTATCCCCTATTGTTTTTTCTTCAGTATCCCTCTTAAAATATGTTTTAAAAAGTGCAAATCCATTCGAAATTCCTCGCTTAACACTCGAAAATGGCCATACTAGTAATAAACAAGCGACAATAAACAAACTACCATAAAAAAATAAGGGCAAATACATATAAAAGGCTACTACTTGAAAACTATTACCTTGCCAAAAACTCCAGATCGTATGCGCAGCGACAATATTGTTTAATGCATGTGCAATTATTACAGGGAGAATCCACTTTTTTCTTAATACCACTAATGATAAGATTATCCCAATTATAAACGCTTGAAAAAACCATAAAATTGGGTACCAAGAAATAAATTCAAGCATATAAGCAAGATGGCCTAATCCAAAATAAAGTGAAGATATAACCACAGCCGACATTTTTAAATAATACTCGCTACCTCGTTTGGCTAAAAAACCTCTCGAAATAGTCTCTTCTGTAATCGATACCGATATCTGGATTATGATGGCAGAAGTTAAAAATACAAAATAATCATTTGTAAAGGGGGACAAATAATAATTAGTAGTTCTTATCCCTAAGACCACTGATTGATATCCAATAGTTTCTGGAATTAAAAGGTATGTAAAAAAATCCATTGGTAAGAAAACTAAAAAGAAAATTAAGAATCCATACAAGATTTGATATTTATAATTTTTTTTAGTAACCTTAAATAATTTCAAATGACCCGTTGCCGGAGAAATATCTTCATTGATTATAACTTTTTTTTTCTGAAATTCAAATATTAGATTAGTTAAATACAAGATTAGAGGAATACCTGAGAAGATTATTATTGCTCTTATTACATTGAAAAGGATCCCATAAAGAACAGATTCCTCCTCGGCTATCAATGGAACTGTAAACAAGGGAATTATAAGAAGGATAAATATAAAAACAAATACAAGTGCAACATCGTAAAGAAAAAATGTAAACCTTTTTTTTGCTATCCTTTTCTTTGCGTTCGAAAAAACCATATCTATTCACTCTATTTTTAATAAAAAATTATTGAATTGAAAAATTAAAAACTTTGTGATTACTAACTTAATTTATTCCAATTCTATTTCTTCCTCTTCGGGAATTCCATTTCTTGCCCCTAATTTCTCAATACATTTACCCGCTACAAAATTCCCAATTCTTACATTTCGTTTAAGATCTTCAAATTTAAAGCTTTGATTTTGAATAAATCCATACATAAAACCAGCTGAAAACGCATCTCCTGCTCCTGTAGTATCTACAACTTTATTCGTTTTAATAGGTGGAATTAACTCAGCATTTTCCGGAGTTAATATTAAGGCACCTTTCTTACCTTTAGTTATTACAACAACATTTATTCCTAAAGAAAACAAATTATCTGCTTCTTCTCTAACCATATTAGGGTTTATTTTTTTCTTTTTAAAATCAAGAAGAACTTCAAATTCTCTTTGAGATATAATGAGTATACCTATTTTTTCTAATAGGATTTTAATGTTAATAAACCCCTGTTCAATTATTAACATACCCGGATTTAGAATAACAGGTATTTTTTTATTTCTTCCAATTATAGCAGCCTCAATAAAAGGTTCTATGTTTTTCAAGCTACTTAAAAAGATGATATTTGTGAAAGATAGTTCATTTTCTTTGATATCTTCTTTTGAAAGATAATTCGCAGCACCACTGTGAGCATATATTCTTCTATCTCCTTCTTTATTCAATGCTACATAGGCAGATCCAGTTCTATACTCCTCTGAATATTTAAGTAATTCAGTATTTACCTTTACTTCATTAAATTCATTTATTATTTTTAATCCAAATACATCTTCTCTCCCCAATTTTCCAATAAAAGCAGTTTTTAATCCTAATTTTGCACAAGCATAAGCAGTATTGGCAGCAGCCCCTCCAGATAATAATTTTAGATCAGAAACAAAGACCTCGTCATCATTTTCTGGATATCTTTCAATTTGAGCGACCATGTCAACTAAGGCGGCTCCAATACAAATAACATCAAAAATTTTAGGCATTTTCAGTAACTTTAACTATATTTGAATGAACCAAATTCAGAATTAATCTCAACAATATTTTTATCCTTCAATGGTGATTTCTCACAATGTCCAACAATTTTAGCTTCGACGTTATACTTCTTAGCAATTTTTATAATTTCTTTTACTAATGCTTCTTCACAATACAATTCCATTCTATGGCCCATATTAAAAACACTAAACATTTCTTTCCATTGAGTTTCTGATGAAGTCTGAATAATCTCAAAAATTTTAGGTAAAGAAAATAGATTATTTTTGATATATCTGATACCTTTACCATAATTTAGGTTCTTTATTTGACCTCCTCCAGTATTATGAATGATTCCATGAATTTTTGTTTTATATCTTTTTAAAATTTCTGTTAATATTGGCGCGTACGTTCTTGTGGGTGATAATAACGCCTTTCCTATATTCAATTTTAAACCTTTTATAGGATCTGTTAATTTATTTCTACCAAAAAAGACTAGTTTCTCATCTAAGTCTTGATTATAGCATTCTGGATACTTAATATAATACTCATGCGAAAGCATTCCATGCCTTGCTAAAGTTAATCCATTACTTCCTATTCCACTATTATATTCTTCTTCATAGGATGCTTTTCCTGAACTTGCTAATCCAACTATTACATCATCTTCTTTAATATTTATAGCATTGATAACATCCCTTCTCTTCATACTAGTGAATACTGATGCATCTAGGAGGAGAGTTTTAACTACATCACCTACATCAGCGGTTTCTCCACCACACATTATAACCTTTAAACCAAGATCAGTCAGTTTTTCGCTATAGGTATAATACTCATCAATAATTGTAGAAAGTATTTCTCCTGAAATAAAAGATTTATTTCTACCAAGATTATTCGATAAGAACATATTCCCAGTTGCCCCTACACATAAAATATCATCTATATTCATAATTACAGCGTCTCTGACAACACCTCTGAAAATAGATATGTCATCCGTTTCCATATAATACATATAAGCTAAGCTTGATTTAGTTCCTGCTCCATCTGCATGAAAAATCGAGCAATAGTCTTTTCGACCATTTACATCTTCGACAATTTTACAAAATGCTCCTGGAAAGAGTCCCTTATCTAAGTTTTCAATGGCTTTATGAACATCTTCTTTTTTAGAGGAAACTCCCAATTTAGAATAAATATTATTATTTTCAGCCATTTTATTTGGCTACCAATTGTATTTGTTTTTAAGAAATTTTATTAGATTCTCAACTTGCTCAATTGCTTTACCTATATATTTATGAGCATCAAATAAATCAGATAGTTCTTCTTTTGAAAATAGATTTGTGACTTTTTTATTTTCATACAAAAGATCTTTCATATACCGATCTTCTTTTCTTGCTAATATTGCAGCTTGTCTTAAAATTTCATGGCCTTCCTGTCTTCCTATTCCCTTATTGACAAGTTGAACCATTACTTTTTCAGTTAAGCATGCCCCTTTAGTAAGGTTTAGATTTTCTTCAATTTTAGCAGCATCAAACTCAATACCTTCAAGATTTTTCACTAATTCCTTAATTATATAGTCTAATAATATAAAATTTTCTCCTATAATTACTCTTTCAGATGCTGAGTTTGTAAGGTCTCTCTCATCCTCTAAAACTATGTTATCTAAAGCAGGGATGACATTTGATTTAAGTATTCTTGCCAAGCTACAAATTCTTTCGGACTTATGAGGGTTCCGTTTTTGGGGCATCGTAGAACTTCCGACTTGGTTTTTTTTGAATGGTTCAAACATCTCGGCTATTTCATTTCTCTGGAGGACTCGATTTTCCCTTGCGATTTTAGCCAAAGTTTGTCCTATTAATGAGGTTAAAAATATAACTTCAGCATGGCGATCTCTTTGAACCACTTGGTTGGCAATAAGAACAGGATTTAAATCAAGTTTTTCCATAACTAATTTTTGTATTTCAATCCCCTTCTCTCCAAAACTCGCCATAGTCCCAACAGCACCAGACATTTTGCCATAAGATATACGTTCTAAGACTTCAGATATCCTGTCAAGATGTCTATTTATCTCATATGCCCATACTCCAAATCTCATCCCATACGTCGTAGGGATCGCATGTTGCCCATGTGTTCTTCCGATGCATACTAGATCCTTTTTTTCTTCCGTAATTATTATTAAAATTTTCAATAATTTCAATAAAGAAGTTTTAATGTAGTTTAAAGCTTCTCTTAACTGTAAAGAAGTCGCAGTATCTTCAATATCATAACTAGTAGCTCCAAGATGAACATATTTACCGGCTCCATCCTCACACTGTTCAGCTAAAGCCTTTACCATTGCCATTAAATCATGGTGGATTTCCTTATCGATCTCTTTCACTTTTTCTAAATTAACGTAAATTAAACTGGCTTTCTTACTTATTTCTTTCGCAGCTTCTTTAGGAATATTTCCCAATTCTGCATGGACTTCCGCTAAAACACCTTCAACTTTCAGCCAATTTTCTAACTTTTTTTCCTCAGTAAATAAATCAGCAATATCAGTTCGATACCTCGTTTCGATAGGATGAATAAATTTGTGATCCATAATTTCTACTTTTTTTTTATTACTTATATTAAAATAAAGATTCATCAAGAAATATATCTTATTTTATTTAAGATAAAATAATTTGGATAAATATTGAGTAAATCATTTTTTAAATAATTAGAAATATATTACCGTGCTACACTAAACATTAAAAATCAGTAAATCATCTGGCTAATTTAAGTTAAATTTTTTTGCTCACTTAATCCTTTTTGTATGTACAATAAACAAAAATACTTTTTTTTTCGATGTTATAGATGTGGGGAGTGGTATTACACGAACCGAGTTATTAAAACAAAAAAATGTTGGAAATGTAATCATTCATTTTCATTCAAAAATTCTACAAAGTTTTCTAAAATATGTACTATAAAAGGAGCAATTATAATTATTAAAGAGCTGAAGACAAAGCCTTGATTCTTTTTTTTTGAAGATATATTTTAAGTTAAGTAGCTGACTTAAACAAAACAAAGGTATTTAAGATAGTTTTCTACATTTCTTTTATTAAACATCTTTAACCAAAATACATTAGAATTAAATTGAAACTAAAATAAAACTGAGAAAAAAATATGGATTTCGAGGATGATTTAAAGGACATAGATGATAAATTAATAAAAGAACTGAATAGCATCTCTAGAGACAAAATTGAATATTGGGATGTTAGAACTGGAGTAAGTCGTGGTGCAACATTAGATTTTACAGATCTAAAAAGTAAGGAAATATCTTCTCATTATATTACTGAATGTGGAATCAGAGCTTTTATTAATGGAGGTTGGGGTTTTTGCGTTTTAAAAGATCTTAATAGAAAAGCAATAATAAACGGATTCCAGAAAGCAATTAAACTAGCAAGATTATCAGAATCATTATGTAAAAATAAATTCAAAATAGTATCACGTGATCCTTTAATTAAAGAATTCAAAGCGGGGGCTAGAGAAAAATTAGAGGAGGTTGACATTGAAGAGAAGATAAATCTAGTTAAAAATCATGAAAAAATCGCCTCTGAATACTCTTCAAAAGTAATAAATACTCATACTCTCTATATTGATGGTCACGCTAATAGTTTATCGATTAATTCTTTTAATAACCACATTTTTCAAGATTTATCATTTTTAAGGTTGTTCTGTCTGGTTTATACTCAAGACAATGGAATAATTCAAAGAGCTATAAATTCTGTAGGAGGTATTGGAGGTTTTGAAATTATAAAAACAGAAAAAGCCGAAAATTTGAGTAAAAAAACAGCAAAAGAGGCTGTCGATTTATTAAAAGCAAAATCTCCAATAGGTGGCAAATTCACAATCATAACCGATCCAAAATTAACAGGTACTTTGATCCACGAAGCATTCGGACATGCAGTCGAAGCTGATTTAGTTTTGAACAATGATAGTATATTAAAAGGGAAAATTGGTGAGAAAGTTTCCTCAGAAAATGTTAATATAATAGATAATCCGACTATGGGCCAAGGTAAAAATTTTGATTTACCTTATGAATTGTTTGGGTGTTATTTCGTAGATGATGAAGGAATTCCATCACAAAAAACTATCATTATTGAAAATGGAATTCTTAAGAGTTACTTACATAATTTGGAAACTTCCTCGAGAATGGACACCCTTCCTAACGGTCATGGAAGATCATCATCATTTTCTTCAAGACCCCAAGTTCGTATGGGATTTACCTTTATAGAACCGGGAGATTGGAGTATAGAAGAAATAATTCAAGATACTAAAAATGGTATTCTTTGTGAGGATTTCCAATATGGCTATACTGATCCATCTACTGGAAATTTTCAGTTTAAATGTAAGTTTTCTTACAAGATTGAAAATGGAGAGAAAAAGGAATTAATGAGAGATGTTTCTCTAAGTGGAATGATTCTTGAAGTATTAAATAAAATTTCAGCGATTGGAAAAGAAGTAGATTACTCTGATGGTATGTGCGGAAAAGGAGGTCAAAGTATTAGGGTTTGTGATGGTGGACCTTATATTCGTATAGAAAATATTACAGTAGGTGGGTTGAATTAAATGGAAAGTGATTCTGACGTATTTAGTTTAGCAAAATATGGTCTAAGGTTAATTGAGCAAAATGCTCATGAATTAAAATGTGCTGAAATTTTTTTTGAAAAGAATAAATATATCAGTATTGAAATTGAAGAAAATTCTGTAAAAAATAGCGAAACTGGGGAGGACAATGGTGTTTCTGTCCGAGTTATTAATAAAAAAGGTGCTCTAGGATTTGCTTTCTCAAATAAATTAGAGAAAAAAACAGTTAATGAGCTTTGTAATACTGCTCTAAAAATGATGAATGTAAGTACCCCTGATCCTGACTTTCATGATTTACCTGGTTCTTATCAAAATTATCCGATAGTAAAAGGCTTATTCGATAAGGATCTGAAAGATTTACAATTAGAAGACTCCTTGAGTTATATCAACACCTTAATTGAAGTCTGTGAGCAGGATGAACTCGCAATCTCACAATCTGGAAGTTTTATCTCCAATTATACTAAAACTAATATATTTAATTCTAATGGTTTAGAAGTTTCAGGAAAAGACACGACTTGTTCACTCTCTTCACATATCATTGTTAAAGATAAAGTAAGCAATGAAACCTCATTTGGTTATGAATGGCAATCTGAACGATCTACAAAAAGATTAAAAGCATTTGATGTAGTTAAAACAGCCCTTGAAGAAGCTAAAAGAAACCTTAATAGAAAAAAAATAAAAAACATGAAAGTTCCTATTATTCTAAGCCCAAAAGGAACTGTACAGTTAATAATGAGACCAATTGCTTCAGCTATAAATGGGGAATCCTTCCAATACAAAAGAAGTTTTCTTGTAGATAAAAGAGATGAAATAATTGGTTCAAAATATTTAAATATTGAAGATAATGGGCTGATCGATGGCGCTGTTGGATCTGCGATATTCGATGGAGAAGGTGTCCCTTGTAAAAATAAAAAAATCTTTGAAAAAGGTAAATTTCTAAAAACAGGTCTATTACACAATAGTTATACAGCAGGTAAAGAAGGTGTTGAGAGTACAGGAAATGCATCTAGAAGTTCATATAATTCCATCCCTTCTATAGGGGCAACGAATTTTATAATGTCCAATGGTGATATTACCATAAAAGAAATGATAAAGGATGTAAAAGAAGGAATTTTGTTTGATTATACCGGGGATACCCCTAATATTTCCACTGGCGATTTTTCTGGCTTAATACTTCATGGAAACTTAATTATAAATGGAGAAGTTAAAGAACCTTTAAACGAAACTATGATTGGAATAAACCTGTTGGATCTATTCAAAAATATTAAAGCTGTGTCTGAAGAATTTAAAATTTATGGTGCCTTTCAAGCACCATATGTAAGAGTAGAGGATGTACAAATTATAGGGGGATTAAGTTAAGAAGTAATATTTAATCGAAGCCATAAGATATCATAAAATTTATCAGGTTTACTTTCAAAAATTTGCCATAATTCGGTAATAATTATTTGATTTACACCAATTTGGGAAAACGAGATATTTAATTTAGGAGAAATCCATTTTTCCTTATGATTTAAAGAATCATTAATCGTAAATTGAAGTGTGCCATTTGACCCTATTGAACTTAACACAGTATTATTATCACCTTTTTTTATTTTTATATCAAATGTAAATATTTTATCTAAATAATTCTCAACAGTAAGATAAAAAGAAATACTGTCATTTATAGAAGCTTCCGTGGGATAATTCTCTGCTTCTTGATTCTCGTTTAAAATACCAAAAACAACATAACCCGGTTCAGGCTTAAAGGCTTCATAGATAATAAAACCCGATATAATTATAATTCCAGTAATCAAACAGATTTTAAGTAATGTATCAAACTCCTTTTTACTGGACTTATTAATCTCTTTTATATCGTTATTGCTTGTATCATTCATTATCTTTGAACCAGGCAATAGTTTTTTTAAGTCCATCTTCCAACGAAGTTGTAGGTTTCCAATTTAAGATTTTTTTTGCTTTTGCAATATCGGGGCATCTACGTACAGGGTCATCTATAGGTAATGGTTTAAATACTATTTTAGATTTAGAGTTTGTCAAATCTTTGATAATATTGGCTAATTCTAAAATAGTGTATTCTTTATCGTTGCCTAAATTAATAACTTCTCCATTTGCTTCATCTTTATAAACCATTTTAAGAATACCTTCAATCTCATCTACTATATAAATAAAAGATCTCGTTTGTGATCCATCCCCAAAGATAGTTATATCCTCATCATTCAAAGCTTGATTTATGAAATTTGGAACTACCCTTCCAAATTCGGGACCATGGCGTATTCTTGGTCCAGAAGTATTAAAAATTCTCACTATCTTTGTTCTCATTTGATGTTGAAGTTCATAAGCTTTAATAAAAGCCTCCCCAGCCCTTTTAGACTCATCATAACAGCTTCTTGGTCCAACAGGATTCACATGCCCAAAATAACTTTCTGGTGAGGGGACTGCTTCTTCAGGAGGATTTCCGTAAACCTCAGAAGTACTTGTATAAAAAAATATTGCATTATGGAATTTTGCGATTCCTAAAGAATTCAACGTTCCCAGAGTGTTGCTCCTTAAAATAGAAATTGGATTGACTTTAAATTCAAATGGAGATGCTCTGCTCGCCATATGCATAATAATATCTATTTTTTTAATATCACTTATACAAATACCTAATGGATGATAGCTCATCCCGAAATATATTGGATAAGATATATCATGATTTATGAATCTAAAATTATCTTCTTCCATAAGGTGTATTATATTTTTAGGTTGACCCGAAGTTAGATTGTCTAAACAAATACAATATGCGTTCTGTTTAACCAAAACATCACATACCCAACTACCAAGAAAACCTGCACCACCTGTAACTAAAATTGTCTTACCTTCAAATGTAATAACTTCTTTTTTCAGTCTTTCATTAATTTCCGCAACATCCTGACTAATTTCGTAATGCATAATAAACTCCACTCATGATAAACAATATAGTTCTTCAAATCTACATTTGTAAATAAATTTTTCTTAACTTCAGATATTTCTAATAATACTGAAAGAAAGAGAGCAAATTATTCAATAAATAAAACATTTAGGCTGTTTTTGAACCACAATATTGACAGAATTTTAATTCAATTGGATACAATTCTCCACAATTTGTGCATTTTTGTAGAGATTTTTTTAATATCTCGCGTCCTAACATCTCAAATGCTTTTTCAACATTCTCACCTGTTTTGGAGGATGTATTTAATAATTCTCCTTGAAAATTGAATTTTTCAAAAATTTGCTGTGCTTCTTCTTTTTTAACTTTCCTTTTTAAATCGGTTTTTGCTTCAATTAATATCTTTGTTTTGGGCGAATTAGGAACAGACGATATTACATTTATCCAATCATAAAGATCTTTTACAGAATCTTGATTAGTAACATCGTATAACATTAAAGCTCCGGAAGCACCTGAAACATAAGAAGGAAATAAAAG
>JAHLWJ010000445.1 GCA_019057975.1 Promethearchaeota archaeon
TAAATTTATTAAAGTTATATATAAAATCCTTTCTTTTATTTTTTTATTTTTAGATTATAAAAAGGTGGCTTGAATTATCTCTATATATTATTATACTACATTTTTATCAAAAATCCTTCTTTTTGGGGAAAATATTTTAAAAAATATTAACATTGATAGATAATGTATTATAAAATAAGGTTGTTTACGGGTTCGATGAATCAAACCCCTACATTTATTTTTTATTTTGTTTGATAATGACAGGTGAGACGCCTGTCCTACATTTATTTTTTATCTTAATAAAGATTCAGGGCTTCACAACTTCACATTTTTATCAATTTCTATACTCGATTTGATCATGAAGTCATTTTCCTTATATCTTCCTCTTAATACATTGGTAACCGTTGAACTTCCGATTTCAAGCAAATCGGCTATCTCTTTATTTGGTACATCTGTATGCTTTTTAAGATTTTTAATATAGAGTTTTCTGATATCTGATATTCTTTTACTTTTTGTGTTCCCTTTTATTTCAGTGACTTCTTCACTGATTTTGATTAATGCTTCCTTGGCTATTTTATGTCTTTCTTCTATATTTTTAGCTATTTCTGTTTTTTCTTCTTCAATAGCCATTGATTGAATACCTTTTAATTCCAACTCACCAACAAAAGTTAGATAACTCTTTATTGCTTTATTCTTTTTGTTTGAAAATGTGCTTAAGGGAAAATCCACATCTGCCAGTACCGGGTTTCCCATATACTCCTTGTGACTGCTCCATTGGTAATTTAGGCCACCGGTTAATTTTGAGCGGACCGGGTTCTGATGAATATATCGGATTAATGAAAGTAAATAGGCATCTTTATCACATAGAAAGGACTTATATCTTTATTCAAATACATGACCGGTAGTTCTATTCTTCCGATTGTAATGCTGAGTAAAGACTTGTTGGACACCTTGCATGATCTTTGATAAAGGAATATCGTCAACCTCTATTAACAGATGAGCATGGTTATCCATGGTGCAATAGGCGTATAATTTGAAATGATATCTTTTCTTATATTTTGATACTATTTTTTTATACTCTTCTTTATTTTCCCTGTTCTTAAATATGTATGTGCGATTATTTCCCCGAACGATGACATGATAAAGTGCGCCCTCGTAATGAATTCTTGGTTTTCTGGCCATGTTTATCACCCATCTTCATTTTTTTCAGTATATCACTATTTTGTGAACTTGTGAACCCCGTATTCTTTCCTAAGAGGCTGGGGTATCGGTCAATTCCAAAAAAGTAGTATCTCCAGCTCCTGGATAAACCTGAACCCAGTTCCCAGCCACAAAACACTTATAAACTTTAACAGTATCAGTGGCTAAATACATATCATTTACCACCGGGACAGCAGGTTTACCCGCATCTAATCCATAATTTAACCGACCCAAATACCCCCCGGTAGTACCCTCTTTGGGGTATAGATCATCTCTTTTTGAATGACCTAATAAATTTCCTAAATCATCGAGGATTTGCCTCATTTCATTGGTATCTCCCAGGGCATCAGCTTTGTCAGCAGTTCCCACATAGAAATTAGCCCTGCTCTGTTGTGTATAACAATAGTAGGCATAACCAGTTATATTGGATACAAATATAAAAATTAATAACATAGATATTAATAATACTTTTTTAAACATTTCATCACTTCTTTTTTAATATTGAAATTTGTATTTATAACAATTTACTGGACATTTACCAATATAATTTAAAAAATCCTTGACTGAATAAGTTGATATGTGGATTGTATTTAATGATGGCTGTCTCATTGCCTTAAATCCTAAATTGTTCAATTTTTTAACCAACCAATTAATATTTAATATAGAAAATCCACAAGTGCATAATATAATACGTATATTTCCATTTTGATGTATTAATGAACCATCACCAATGTAATGCTGTCTCATTGTTAGGGGGGTTAATTCCAAATTTTTAGGGATAGCTTTTTCCACGTTTATATACCATTTTCGATATAAAGGATATAATTTTTTATAACTACGAGAATGGTAACTATAATGCATTATGTTTTTATAATATTTTTTTAGTATTTTTCCAGACCGTTCTATTCCAAAAGATTTTAGAGTATCCGAAATATACTGACAATATTCAAGATATTTTGAGCTATAAGTAAAACATGCTGAATAAATAGAAAAAGAATACAAACTGCCATCTCCAAGCAATTCGCCTGAAATCCATTCAATTGCTTTTTGAGAAAGTTTACAATGATTAACTCGAGCTAAATGGACAGATTCACTATAAGAACGTTGAGAGATATTAAGTTTCTTTAGCCAATATCGTATAGTATCTCGGGTTGTTTTGGACAATTTGCTAATCTGCATTTGAGATAATTCTTCTTCCCAATATTTCTTTTCCAACCATTCTTTATTTTGATATTTTTTTATCTTCATTTTTCTCCTTATTGACTTTATAATTTCTAATCTCGTTCAAAAGCATATCTTTAAGAGCCAACATCGCAAATTGACTCAAACGATTATTCTGTTCCTCTATAAAAAATTGGTTTAAGATCTGCTCTATTTTTTTGGCAAGAACTTCCATAATTTTTATTCTCCTTTCCTTTTAATAAATAAAAAAAGAACCAAAAATAGAACATTTTATCATTCTTATTCTTGGCTCTCTAAAAGTGGAGCTCTAAGTTTATTTAATTTTTAGACTTTATTTAAGTTCCCAATTTCCGTATGGGGGATATCGCATAATCAATCTTGTTTCGTATTCAAAGATATCAATATCCATTCCATTCATTTTTCTATGAAGATCAGAATTACAGGGAAGAACTATGTTATCGGTAATGATTCTTACATATACCACAGCCTTATCTTCAATTACCTCAGTCGGTTTATAAAACCCATCGAAATAAATCATTAGGAAAGAGCAGGGGCCTTCAGAATTAATATTGATATATTCTTCCCATTCATCAACTTTGTTATACCAAATTCCGCCAATTATACAGTAACATCTAGCTAATCCATATTGCCGGTTAATGATTGCCTGCCAATAGTTATAAACTAAATCTTCTACCAACATCCGATTAGTTAATTCCGGAGCAACCACGCAACCGGTTAACGCTAAAATTAAAAGTATGACAAAGAACGATATTAAAACTTTCTTTTTCATTCAACAATCCCTTCTATAATAATTACAGAAGATTGAAATTAATTATATCCCTCTTCTACAACATTCATGTCATAATCATAGACAACATAGTCTTTTAATTTCCATTCAGGATGATGTATGCGAGCAAAATCTACAATTTCTTTAAAACTGTCGAATCCATAGATGTCATTTAAATAATCATAGACAACATAAGACTTATTGTCAGTATAAGATAATTTATCCCCTTCTACGTAGACCCCTAACCAATGATCCCAGAACATTCCGCTATAAATTAATTTTATTTGATATGTTGTATAATCGTGATAATTAGCTACAAAGACCCCGAAGGTCATAAAATCGTTACAATCTCCCTTTTTTGTTTTCCATAATGTATAGGGATCGGGAGTCCATAAAGCATGTCTCTCATGGTAAAAATTTTCTATCATATAAATACTTATATCTTGAGGAGTTTTTAATTCTTCAATCGTATTAATAAAATCTAAATTATCTGGCCAGACCCAGCCACTAAGATTAAAGACCCCGCAACCCGCTAGTATTGAAATTAAAAATACGACAAGGACCGATAACAAAACTTTCCTTTTCATTGCTTATATACCTCATAAATTACCTTTAAAACCACCATTATATAATACGATATAAGCAAAGGAAAGTTACCACTAAGAAATACTTCGGGGTTAGGCTTCACAAGTTCACAAAAAAGCTATTTCTTTTATTGTTGCATTGTTTTTTTCAATATAGATTTATATTTATAAAGCGATTTTAAACAATTATAAATAAAAAAGACAGAATAATAAAATAATTATATTACTTGCTTACTCTGTCCTTTTACCTGAAAGATTCTTCCTATCTAATTAGGAAATAGTTTTTTTGAGTAAACTCTGTAAGGATTTTCCTAAAGTACTGGTAAAAGGGGGACACACTTTACTTTTTATCTAGCATTAAATGCGGGAATATAAAAGAAGAATGTC
>JAHLWJ010000082.1 GCA_019057975.1 Promethearchaeota archaeon
ACCAATATCTACAGCCTTTTTCTTTATGGATTTTAAAATCAAGGTTAATTCCTCGACGTTAGTGACGAACCCTATTATAACAAACCCAAAAAACGCTTCAGGTATATGTAGGATATCAATAATTTGATCCGCAGATAAAATTAGTAATTCACCTCCTATAAAAATAAAAACTAACCCTATAGATGCTAAAAAAATCTTCTTCACTTTAGAGGATCTTTTTAATTCCATTGATTCTATCTCATTAAATTTAGAGTTCTCTTCGATATCTCTTGTATTTCTATCCTTTTCTTGGGAGTAATACCTAAGATTCCGCAAAAAGTAGATAAAGTAAACACACAAAGCAATTAAACCGGATATAAACATAAAATTGTTAAATACGAAGCTAAAAAGAAGATTAATTAATAAAATATATAAAATTATAAAGTAAAATCTTGATAGAGATTTAAACTTCAAAGTGTAGAATAGTAAAGGTAAGGAAAATGCTAACGTCATAGCAATTATAGAATTACCAACTACGTTTCCAATAGAAACGTAAGGTAGCCCGTTAATAGCAGCGATTATGGACGCGATTGATTCTTCAGGATCAATTCCAAGAACCAACATTCCAATAATAAAAGGTGATAAATTGTAGATAACACAAATATCTTTCAAATTATCCAAAAAGATGTCAGCAGCAAAAAAAATAATGAAATAACTTCCGATAAAAAATATTATCCAAACAGTTATTCCTAACATTGAAATTATATAACATAGTGTTGCATAAAAAACTGTTCAGTAAAATAAGATTTTCAATTGGCTAAATTCGAAGAATACTAAAAATAATAAATAAAAGGAAAAAAATAGTTATTCCTTCCTTAGGAGTGTACTAAGTTCAATTTTTAATAAATCGCGAATTGCTACACGGATAACTTCTGAGCGATTAGGGTACATATTCATGTTAACCAATTCTTCTATACCTTTGAGATATGCTTCCGGAATATGACATGTTATAAGTTTTATTAAAACCACCTTATGAGCTGTTAAAACGATTGTTTTTAATATTTAGACGAGAAAACAGAATAATATATTACTATAATACTAGAATAATATACTCGAAACACTCATAGATTTCACGAACAATATATCTAAGCGTATTATACTAGTTTTAAGAAGTCAATTGATTTTACGAAAATTCTTTTCAGAAATTTCTGTCTATTTATTATATAAAACTATTTTCCCTTTTCTATAATCAAATTTCAGCAATTTTTAATTTGAGGCAAAAATATAAATTTTTTCTTGTTCTTTTTGAATTTATGTAACTCAAAATTGTTCAGATTAATCAAGCTATCAGACTTAGATTAATAGGTTGGAGTAGTAAAATTCTAATTTATTAGAAGACCAAAGTTTATATCGGAAACCGATATATCCATTATATCGATAACTGATACATTTCGATTTTAATAAAAATAATCAATACAATTTTTAGAGTGACGCTTATTGGTTGAAAGTATTGCCGGGAAATTTGAAAAAGCAATGAAAAAGGGATTTATTAGTACCCTAACTTTAATGGTTTTAGAGAAAGAACCCATGCACGGTCGTCAGATCAAAAAAGCTATAGAAGAACGCACATTTGGATGCTGGGAACCCACAGACTCAACAATTTATACAATTCTTAAAGACTTACGAGAAAAAAATCTTATAGTATCTATTCACACACCAGATACAGATGAAAAAACAATAACTTACGAAATTACAGAGGACGGTAAGAATACGCTTGAAATAATGATTAAAAAGGAGCAAGAAATAAGAGAATCTATGAGATCTATTATCACATCTACATTTGGAATTAAGGACGAGCTAAGTAGTATTGAATTGAATAGTCTTTTTAATCAAAGGTCTCTTTTTGCACGAATGACTCATAAACCTGGAATTGAAACGCTACAAGTTTTGGAATTCCAGAGAACTTTTCTAAAAAAAAGAATTGAAATTTTAAACCAAAAGCTTCAAAAGATTGAAGATAGAATTACAAAATTGGATGATAAAAATCGAAATGAAGATGTATCATAAATTTAAATCAAAAATGAAGAAATAATGTCAGAAACAGTAATTAAACTAGAAAATTTAACGAAAAAATTTGGAAACTTTACAGCGGTCAACAGCATTAATTTAGAAGTACGGAGAGGAGAAACTATCGGACTGGTAGGTCCTAATGGTGCCGGAAAAACGACAACTATCAAAATGATTGCGAAAATTCTCAGACCAAATTCAGGGAAGATATTAATTAGAACGAACCATAGCGATTTGCAGGACTTAAAAAATGTATCAACTACAGTTAGCCAAATAGGGTTTTTAATAGATATTCCTAACTTTTACAATATGACGGGATATCAATTACTTAAGTATTTTGCGAAAATTCAGAGATATCCAAAAGATAAAATAGAGGGCAGAATCAATGAACTTTTAGAGCTCTTTAAACTATCAGAATGGAAACATGAAAGGACCAGAAATTATTCTAAAGGTATGGTGCAAAAGTTAGGAATCATTCAAGCGATCTTACATGATCCGGAGATCATAATCTTAGACGAGCCTCAAACTGGGTTAGATCCCTTGGCTCGCATAGAAATACGTAAGTATATCAGAAAACTTCAATCCCTAGGAAAAACCATCTTTGTCGCATCCCATATGCTCTACGAGATTTCTGAAGTATGCGATAAAATTGCGCTAATAAACTACGGTAAAATTATTGGCTTTGATACTGTAGATAACCTAGCACTTACCTTAAAAACAAGCGAGATAAATTGTCTACTCCTAAATCCACTTCCTGCTGAAAAACTAGCTCCATTATTAAATCGACTGATCGAAAGGCTTAACCCCTATTTAGATCAAAATTTAGATCCAAACACATCAAAAATTCCTATACGGTATAATCTAGAACATCAAGGACTGAAGTTTTATTTTGACGGAAAAAAGGAATCTAAAGCTGAAATTTTGAAAATTTTAATTAAGGAATTCGAGTCAGATTTCACAGTTATCTCATTTGTTCAGCCGAGAACTAATCAATTAGAGCGAGTTTACTCACAAATGGTAAAGGATAATACGCCAGAAGGAACCATTAAATTAACAGGAGATGATTCTTAAAATGAGAAATGAAGAAAAATCATTTATTGGAATATCGCCAATATATCACACGATAATCTTTGAAATGAAAAAGCAGAAAAAGAAGTTATATTTCTTTACAGTTATTACGATCTTAGTTGCAGTGTTAACGAGTTATATTTTGCCTCTGTTCCCAGAGTTCCTTTTGTCAAATACACAAGCACAGTTCTTTAGTGGCGGTTTGAACTTTATCTCGTTCATAACCCTGTTTGCGGCGTGTTTATTTTTTTCGGGTATAATTTGTTCTGAATTTAATAAAAGAACTGGTTTTATTGTCTTTCCAAAAATAAACAAATACAAATTGATTATTGGAAAGTATCTTGGAAATCTGATTCTTGTTGTATTCATTGTTGCGGTGTATTATTTTATCCTCGGACTTTTTGGTTTTCTATATTATGGTGGACCTATTAATATTCGGATATTTTATTCCTTCGGATTTGCTGTATTATACGTAGTAGCATTAAGCAGCTTTGTTACGCTATTCAGTTCTTTTATGAAAAATGTAAACATTACGATCATTATAACCTTGGTAATTCTTTTAATGGGATTTAACATAGCTGATCAAATTATAAATTTAATATTTGCAGAGGCATTTGAACCATTATACTCATTAGCATATCTGGGTTATTTGATTACTTCAGTACTCCTGAATCCATTTCCAGATCTAAGATATGTCGAATCTTCATTTGGCGGAATGGGTGGTGGCATGATGGGAAGTGATTTTTCATATAGTACTTGGATAACACCTAGCATTTTTATGGGAACGACATTATTGCTCGTATACATCGTTGCTTGTTTCTTGCTAGCAGCAGTTTTATTCAAAAGGAGGCAATTGTAAAATGTGGTCAATTAGAAGTAAAACCAGAACAAAGGTATTGAGCTTAACTATGCTTAGCCTATTTCTTATTGGAATTCTCTCTACATCGATAGTAGCTAGCTCAGCGTACCAACATACTTTAAGGAAAGGAACTGATGATTTCGTAGTAGAACTTTATAGTAGTGCTGAATGGAAAAACACTGTTGATTCTTCCTTAACACCAAGCGATTGGTTTGAAGGAGAGGCAAATATTACAAGTGCAAAAAGCAAAATAACACTAACAGGATTGATACCCGCCACATGGGACACTTATGAAGTTTTTACCTCAATTTTTATGCCCGAATACTTCAACAGTACAGAAATTCCGAAGATCTTATACAATATGACTTCACAAAAATACAACGAAACTACGATCAATGCAAACTACACAACTAAATATAACTTATTGTACGGAATACGCTCGGTATGGAACTATACAACTAATGATTATGAGGAGAACCCGAGCAATACCGATGTAATCATATTCTTTCCGGACCCTTTAAAATACAAAGTAATGTTAGACGATTATCATACTCTTGCTGAAGATATGAACGGAAACACCAATATTTCGTCATCGGGTGATACCTTTCCATATGTAAGCGCAGACGAATTTCTCTGGAAGCTCATTTTCATGGGTTTAGCAACCGCAGAACCACACGGAAATTACTTAGAATCTCTAGTTAACGAACTTGGATGCGAAAATACTTCAGTAAGTGGGTCAACGCTTATAATTGAGCGTTATGGCATAACAAATTATACTGTCGAAATTTCCTACGGAGAGAGAGGGATGATGTCTTCCTTCACAGTAAAGGACATAAGTGGCGATGTTATCTATAAAATAACCAGTTCCAATTCAGAGTGGCTCTTCTATTTAATACTAATAATAGTCTCAGCTGTCAGCGTTGCTTTAGTTGTTTTTATAGTTGTTAGAGGTAGAAAACGCAGAAGATAATTCTAAAACTATTTTTTTATAACTTTTTTTTAATATATTTTCAATTATTTCTTTACCAAAATCATCTAATTTGTTAATATTAAGATAATTAATAACCAGTATAAAAAAAAAGAAAAAAATGTTATTAACTTTAATCTTCTATTTTAGATACGCGCGAAGTAGGTTTTCCATCGGGGTAAATATTGGTTACATCGCGTGGTGTCGTGTCGTATCCTTTTTTTTCCATCAGAGCATATAATTTCTGGGTGTTAAAGTCTATTGAAAATTCCATTATTTCTCCTGCCAATAATATATATGAAAAAGCGGTTAAAAATGGGATCCCCGCAAAGAAAACTACGATTACTAAGACTCCAAATATCATACTCGCAATATCATTGCTATCGGCAAAGAATCCTGAAAGATCTACCGTTGTTAAGAAACCTATTAAAGTCACTATCGCAGAAAGACCTGCCATCCCTTTTACGAGTGATTGAGCCCATACGCTTATCGGTTCTATATCTCCTGGTTGGCGGTACTTCTTAGATTGACGAAAGTAGACGACACCAGCGTCATCTAATAGAAAATTACCGGCAATAAAAAACGAAAATACGAGAAAGGTCAAAATCATTGGAAATATACAACAGAGCATATAACCGTTCATAAATTGAAAAAATTCGGTAGACCCAAACACGTCAAAATCTTGAGGGTAGCCAAGGATAGGTGTAATCGCTCCGTACGTATAGAATCCAATCGCAATCGAAAGGAGTAACGGGAGAAGAATCCTTTTCATCTGGATCACCGTCCCAATTTCTTTCCGATCCTCCATATCAAGCACAATTATATCCGTTTCATAACTTTTAGATATTTTAAAAAATAATGATCGAAGTTTTATGAAGAAATAAGCAAATCTTGGGGCAAATCTATTGTATAATGCAGCGGTTAAGGGCAATGCTCCATACCAAGTGATTATTACTGTAAGGAAACTTACAATAATCGAAGTCATATTTTGGTTAGGTATAAGCGTTTTATTAAAGATATTTAGTTGTATTAGAAACAACAAGAAAGTGACGGACATTAAAGTTATAGCAAGTGCATTCACAGCGACCGTAAGTTTATGTTCCTTGACACCTCCTCTACTAAAGCTTATCTTCCTACCCTTTAGTATTACTAATAATAATCCTACGCATAACAAAGCAACAAGGATGGCAAAAAGAGGAGTTCCAAAAGAGAAATGTGGAGACAACCATATTGCGAGTGGTTTTGAAGAAGCAATTCCAATTACCCTGTCGTGAGCTGAAAAAACGTAATCACCCTTACCATCACCGCTAAAATCTTGAAATGGAAGCAACTCCTGAGTACCATATTCGTTATTTACAATGCCAAGAACTGTATTATCTGACGGGTTTATTACAGTTAAACGGCGAACTTCTTGAGGCGAATAAACAAGTCTAATTCTTTCGGAAAGAACTATTTCATCAATGTTATCTCCATTCATATCTTCTCCTAAGGCATAGGCATTCATTGATTCTTCAGTTGAATAGGCAGATAATTGCCAATAAATTTCTTCAGAAGTCTCTTCAACTTTGTAAATTATCATAAGACTATCTCTTGTACCAGAACTCTCTTCATATATATCACAATTAATTAAAATGTAGGCTTCCATATCGCTTTCGTCAGAACCGAGTAGATTAATATCAAAATTGTTGTATTCTCCTGGAATACTAAATATCCGAATTGTACTACCATCAATACCATTAACAATTGTAACATTCCCCTCGGTTGATAGTAGCGCTATCTCGTTAATATCATCACCATTTATGTCTTCAATAAAGGTATAACGAGTACTATGTTCGGTAAGCGTTTCGTTGAAAATTGGATTCATGAAGTTAGACGTGCTGGTATTAAATAATATAATTGAATTTTGATTTATAAAAAGCAGCTCATCTTTAGAACCGTAGGGAAATAAATCTATTGCTGGAATTATATCATTTTCGCTAATCCACGTAAAATCCAGATAGAATGTATCGTATTGAGTTCCATTTACGAAATAACTGGAAATGTTGCAATAATACTCGTTCGACGCGTTTACTTTTGATATACACTCAATGAATACAAAATCAACTAAGCTATCGTTCAGATAAACAGCATCGTGCATGAAAAGATTAGTAAAATTTCGAAGGTCCCCTGTTAGAATCGGAATGTCAGTACCGTTATTTCCTGAGATCATGATATTAGTATAAGCATCTGGAATTATTTCTGGTTGAAAATTAGATTGATTATTAGGTCTTACCCAATCTGGAGTTACGGAGGCAATCACTGCGAAATAATCCTTTATATCATCACCGTTTATATCCCCCAGCTCAAACATTCTCTTCACCGGATTATTTGTGTTTTTTTCCCACAACTTTGCACCACTCAAGCCATTTAATCCGATAATTTTACCAAAATTAGTTAAATCATCCGGATTTCCTACATTCTCAGATTCTTGCCATCTAACATCGGCGTAAGTAATAACATCGTTGATACCATCTTTATTAAGGTCGTCAGCAGCTATGATAGACAATTCCATAGAATTTTCTTCACTATACTCTTCCCAAACCCATCCGGGTTGAATTTCCATTTGGGTTATAAACACTAATCCAAGGCTTCCGAAAACGATGAAGGCCGCCGCTAAGAGGATATAATTAACTGGATGTGTTCGCATTTTTTTACTTTTTTGTTCATTCATAATTTCTAAGTTTAAATTTGATTTATTTAGTTATATTTAACCATTCAAAATTATAAATCTTAAGTAAAAATTAGCCAGAATTGTTACAATTCATATTTACATAATTTAGCGATCTTCAACAAAGTTGAGTTTAATTAAAGGTTATTAATCAAGATTAAAAAAGAAAAAAAAATAGTATTTATTGGAGTTATTTTAGAGTTAAGTTTTACTTGAAAACTCTCGCTAAGTCGTAAAGTAATTAATTCTAAAGTGCTCCACCTTATTACTTAATACTTACTTATTAGTTATTTGGTTCATCGGTAATGTCTATAGGTTTTGCAGGTTTCTTTCCGATTATAACTCTTAAAAGACCGTTTGTCATTTTAGATGTTATCTTATTCTCGTCAGCATCCGCAGGAAGTGGAACATCCATGTTTACGTCTATAAATCTAAAACCTTTAAACATAAATGGAAATCCTTGTTTTTTAGGTTCTTCGGTGACTTTTTCATGTTCAGGAACTTTTGGTTTATTCGCTTTAATGTTCAAGTGTTTATTAATAAGGGATACTGTAACATCCTCTTTAGTACGACCGGGTAATGGCACTGTTATCAAGTATTCACTGCCTAAATCTTCCATATTGTGGTGAATATAATCACCCATGAAACCTCCCATAAACTGATGAGCCATTTGCTTCATTTTTGCTATGTCCCTTGGATTAAATGGCATGCAACCATGCATTTGCCTTGGCCCACAATTTTGGTTATGATGTCTTGGTCCACAATTTTTGTCATTATGCATTACATTTTACCTCTTTTCTGTAATTTTTTAATAAAGGTGGTGAAAATTAAGAATTTTTGAAGTCATTATAGTCATCATCGTCAACAATTTCTATTGTTTTTGTGTTCTTTTCTCGCTTGTTTTGCAAATCACTTAGTAATACTTCAAGATGAGAGATTCTCTTATCGAGATGATCCATTCTTTTTATTATTCTACTTTTAGAAAAATTTAATTCACCTAAAATTCTTTTTACACGTTCAATGTTTCTTATAGAATAATCTTCTGTATCAATGCTTCGATGTGAATGTTCTCGGTTATATGGAAAGCAAGACATCATACTGTGTATTCGATCTTCGTTAGGAATCCAAGTCTGAACAATGGTCCTAAGATATTCTCCAAGAGTGTCTATGCTTGGCTCTAAATTACTTTTGAGAACCTCCCTTAATTTTTTTTGTCCCAACTCTGTTATGCGATATAATTTGATATTTCGATTGCTTTTGAGCAGTACTTCCATTTCAATAAAACCTCCCTTAGCTAATCTGTTTAATAAAGGATAAATTGTGCCAGGGGAAGCATGCCAAAGTTTGTTGAATTTTTTGTTGATGTTTCGAGCGAGATCATATCCAGAGATACCGTCGTAATTTTCAATTATTGAAAGTACTAGAATATCTAAACCAGAAAATATCCCACCTTCGTGTCCGCTAAATCGCTTGCCAAAAAACATTTTTTAATTTTCACCTATATATCGAAATCGATATATTCGATTTCATATATATCATATATAAGATAACACACCTTAATAAATATATCGGAAAACGAAGTCGCAATTTAGCGCCGTTATATGAATAAAACTTTATAATAATTACCTAAATAGGTAAAAGGCTCAAATTTCCTGTTCATTTCACTTTTAAGACATGATATAAGAAAATTAGAAAAAAAATCTTTCTCATGCGATAATTTTTTTATTTTATAATTAGCTATTTCTATTAGAATATGATGCAACCTTTTCTAATTAGAGAATTAAAAACGAGTGAGCTCCATGAATCTCTAATTTTTCTCTATAGATCTTTTAATCGTACGATTCCCCCCGATCTTAAAAAACAAGAAAAGTTGCTAATAAGCCTAATAAAATATGGTATTGCAAAGTTCTTAGTTGCTGAGGAGGATGGTAAAATTATCGGATTAGGGGGTATATTTTTCTTCGGAAATGTTTGTTCTATTGGGTATATGGCAGTTCTTCCAGAAGTAAGGTCCAAAGGACTAGGCACGACTATATTTCGTAATCTGGTAAAAATAGGCAAATTGAAGGGATGCAAAACTTTCATGTTATATGCTACAGAATTAGGCGAACCAATATATCACAAATTTGGGTTTCGAAGTAAATATGATACTAGGGTGTACAATTTGCCAAGTAAACCATTAGTTTTACAGGATACTGATAAAAAAATTATTAAAACTGATATTTTTCCTAATTGGGCCTCATTAATTGATAAAAATACAATAGGTTTTGACAGATCCGAATTTTTGCAGCTAAAAATTAATCACGGCTCGATCCTAATTACTGTTCATGAAGAAGGTTTTGCTCTCGCCTCAGGTTCAAGATTAGGCCCTGTAATTTCTAAAAACATCCATACTGCGGTATTCCTTATAAATGAGGGAATAAAACTTGGAGCAAATCACATCATCATACCAAAACATTCACAGTTCCCTAGTAAAATCTTTGAACTCGTTAATCTAACTGAAAGAGATGATGATTCAAATTTAAAAATGATATATGGGAAAGAAGTAGGCCAAAATTTAAACCAGTTCTATGCTGTTGGTACCTACGCTAAAGGGTAGACGTTTATAATAGATTATAATCACATCTTATAAATCGAAGATTTTTTCTTGTACTTCCCCCCAATTATGAACCCTATGAACATTTTCTTCGCACACTGAGTTTTGGTTCCAAGGTTGGTCAAAAAGTAATAGAGTCCTGTTTTTCATCGTTTTTATTGGTTCAACTAAATTAGGATTATCATCGACGTATAAATCGTAATTCTGTTTTAATTTGATATCGTACGGTCGATGGTGTAATAAAATCAACTCAGTGTATTGAATGCCCGCCACAATTTCATGAGAATTTAACTTATCTATAATTGAAGAACGATATTCAGGTACACGCGCAGAAACAATGTCAAGGTCGTACATTTCATTTAACTTTTTCATGATTTTCGGAGCACCCTCACCTATGAAAGGGATATTTCCAGAATCTTCATAAATTTCATAAAATATTTTAAACCCTGTCTCTTCATCCATATTCCAATCGGCAAAAAAATCCCACTTGACGACATCGTTCTTTTGTTTTGGTTTTTTTGGTTTGTATCTTTTGTTATAAATTTCACAATATGAAACAATTATGTCGAGAAGTACGCCGTCGATATCGATAGCAATTTTCATTATAATTTATTTAGCTATAATACTATAAATACATTTATTTTCACCTAATAGAATAGGTTTTTAATTGCGATACGCTAATCCAGCTATGAGGAAAGGTTTATATGTTTTCAAAATAATAGATAGTGTAAGAAAGATAAAAATGTAGTATTTTTCGCTCATATATTACGTTTCGAGTGGAAAAATTAAAAAAGAAAGAATTTAAAATGGGGAAACCTCAAACTATGACTCCTGCCACCGCCCTGGATTTTTGTCTTTTGGTAGTGTGTAATCCACACTCATTACGCCCTCCTCCCCCTATTATCTTTCCGACAATTTATAATTATATTAGAATATTTAGGAAACTTCTTAAAAATCAAAAATTATAAAAAAAATGAAGAACGACACAGAGAAAGAAAAAAAGCCCGTTTCGAGGAAAAAAATTATCATTGCTGTTGTAATGATTAGTATTGCGTTCTTTGGATCCTTCTTAGTATACTTTGTCCTTCAAATTTCATTCAATACAGAAACCCCTATTGTAGTCGTAATTAGTGATTCAATGGAACCTCAGATACATAGAGGCGATTTGTTGTTTGTAATGGGAATCGAACCAGAAAACATAAAAAACGGAACTATTGAAGATAAAAATGGAGATATTATTGTGTTTAACGCTCAGGGGTTGTGGCTTACTGCTCCCATCGAACCTATTGTTCACCGTGTGATTGATAAGTACCAAATAGGTGACATGTGGTATTTCAGAACTAAAGGTGACGCTAACCCTATTCCTGATCATGCTCTCATTCCAGAAACTCGTATTATCGGAGTTGTAGTCGGTGGTATTCCCTACATAGGTTTTGTGAAAATATTTTTAACAGAATCTGGCTTACTAATCCCTTTATTAGTCGTTATATCGGCGCTTCTTATTGTAAGTATCGTGAGAGAGAGATACAAAGGCGATGACGATGACTAT
Source organism: Promethearchaeota archaeon (assembly GCA_019057975.1). Next base: position 11,793 of record JAHLWJ010000082.1, read on the forward strand.
GTTGAAAAAAAATAAAACAAGGCGGAAGATGTTGAAGAAGAACTGATGTTATTCAGCTGATTTTCAATCAAATATATTATTATAATGTTGATTTTCATTTGTTTGAATAAATTTAAAATAATTAGGAAATAAAAAACATACACATTTGGTCTTATTTCTCTTATGCTACAACTACAGGTATATAAGGAAAATACACGAACATTACTTGGTATTTAGAATTAAAACATAAGTAGGGTTCAATTCTTAAATCTGTAACTCCTCCAAACATATAAGCATGATGATATTGTAGGTTCATTTTAACTAAGAAGATATCGTTTAATGCAATTGTAGATGAACTGTTGGGAGCAAAAGGGATATGAGTAAAATTCAGATACCAATACCCCCTCCAATAGAGCGAGCTATTAGCGTAATGTCCACTCCGAGCGGTAAATATCTCTGTTTGGTTTGCATACTCAGCCTTTATTATTGAATTATTATTGTAAGTCAGATATATCAGTGATTCGTTAGTAGCTTCCAATGAATAGATAAAATTGTGACTATAAAAAGGAAACCAATGAAAGTTCGTTTTATCCTTCTCAATTTGAAGCTTAAGAGATTCTATGAATTCCCTATCTATATGGTGTAAATAAGCGTTATCACTTAAGTTATAAACAATCCCCCCGTAATCTCGACACAAACAGTATTTTTGATATTCAAATACTTCACTTTTTTCGATTATGCTCTCAAAATTGTGAATGTTTCCTTTATAATTTATTTTATAATATATTCGTGTTAATATTATGGAATTGTTGATAATTAGCGAGAAAGTTAGGATTAATCCAATTATAATTAGTATTGTTGGAATATATAGCAGTCTTCTTTTCATTTTCGCTCACTTCTCTTTTAGTATGCTTTTCCTTATTAAAGATTATATAATTCATTGAATCTTTAAAGATTTTCTGAATGCTCGAACCTTACTAAATGTATAAGAAAATATACCAATACATATAGCACCGGCAAGAAAGTTAGAGATGGACAATGATAAAGTATAGGTATATGTTAGTTTATCGTATGGAAAAATATTAGTCCTGGCATAAATTAAAACAGGAACTGCAAAGAATATTGCTACTGCGAAAAAGGAGGAACCAACACTACTCAGAACACTTAAATAAATTGCCCGTTTTTTCGTTAACCTTATACCGAGCCATCTTATTTCATTATTTTTGTTTTTTTCCATAGTTTTATTTTCACCCTTGTGTGTTATTTTATAATTTCATTCTTTGTTATTTAATAATTTTCCTAACTTTCTAAACTGATATTGAGACTTCAGTAGATTTAAAACCAAAAATCCAAAGAAATGTTCTTTAATTGGAGATACTCATAATTTTTCGAGATTTTTAAAATCTTTAATAGCTTTTTCTATTGAGGAAACCTAAATCAATCTTTATTAGAAGCTCTTTTTCTTGATTTGGAAAGCAAACGCGATGAAGATTACGATGGAGATTCCGCCAAAGAACAATCCATAACTATCCGTGTAGGACAAGTAAGTTAAATCTAAGTCTCGATGTTTTTGATCTTATTAATTAGATACATCTTAACTTTTAGTAGTGTGTAATTGATTTAAATATATACTTGACACTTTTCTCAACTATATCTTTAAATAGTAAATTCTACGATTTTCATTTAAATAATTATATAAATTAGTTGATTTCATGAAAAAAATTAATTACATTTACACTTTACTCTTTCTGGTGTTTTTATCTCTATTGTCGGAGGGTCTTGGTTGGAGTAATGTTGCGGTATCAGGCACATACTATTATGATAGGAAATATGATGCTATTTATGGGAAAGATGAATATGGAACAGATGAATGGTATAACTATCATAGAGCATATTGGGAAATGTACGACTTTGATATCGATTACTCTTCCCATGATTGGATAGCAGACCAAGCTCTAAAATTGGCAGACAGTATCTTTAATCCAGACCATTTTAAATGGATTGATGATAATGGTAAACCTTTTTGGGACCCCGAGGGGAGGAGAAGAAAAATATTTTTGTACGCTACGGCAGGTCCCGATTGGGGAAACGTTATCTGTATAGAAACTAAGTCGGGTACTGTCGCAAGGGCTAAAAAGACAAGTCGGGATCATCACTATTATTTTGATGCGAATAAGAACCCTTCTGAACCCTTTCATGGCGATGAAGCCTTAAGGCTTGCTAAATTAGCAATAAAGGCAATATTTGACGGAGATTGTGATTTAGGCGCTTTCTATATGGGTTTAATGGCTCATCACATGGCAGATGCGAGTCTATTTGGTCATACAATTCCAAATTCCATATCTGTAGATGGACTTGAGACATATATGGCAGCTCGAATGGATAATTGTCCGGGAATAGGAGAAGCCTCAACACAAGCGGGGTATTCGGATGAATATCAGTATGAATTTCTAGACATTCATTTAGATGTTAACCCTTTTTGGATTTCTCCCTTAGCCCCCGACGTAGGTGCTCGAGATGTTGCATACCAAACTCGCTTTGACTCAGTACCCGGATTTCCAGACGGTGAACATACCGCAACATGGATGGATCAACAATGGAGTCAGATTCCACGAGAAGTGAAGTTAGCGGCTGCATCATATTGGGCTTGGAAAGTGTGGGAACATGCCGATCCTGTAGAACAGAAGGATTTTCACGACGCTTATCATTTTTTCAACAGACTTAAAACCAGCGTCAGTTTCGCTGTAGACAGAACCGCAAGAGCAATGCAATATGTCATTCATAGGGTTGGTTCCTCATATAAGTGCGCACTGGGTGTGCAAGACATGATGGATCAAGTTTCTCGTCAGACAACCATAGGTGTAGTTTTCATGTTGGTGTCTTATTTAGGTATGCATCTTGTCGAGATATTCATGCGTAGCTCAGATGGCGCTTGGGTTTTAGTGGCCTGGGATGTTATAATTCTTTAATTTTTTTTTAAAACATTGTCCGTTTTAGAGTGTAAGTAATGTGGCAGATACCTCACATTTAAATACGATTGATTAGATTATAGGACAAGCCAAAGAACAATTAAAAACTAATTTGGATGGTGAGTGGAGCGATTGGTAAAGGACGAACAGTTTGTTACCGTTGACGGAGAGCGAAAATATGTTAAAATTTTGATGATTGCTTATCTCTGGATTTATCTGAGTGGAATCTTAAGAGTATTAACGAGATTGTGGACCTTGAGCGATTACATGGACCAGAACCATTACATATAGATTTGTCGGCCAACGAGCTTACAGATACCGGCGGTTTAGAGAACTTAGACCTTGTTGACTTGGAACTTCTTTTCCTCAACGACAATAAAATTGTGGAAATTAAAGGGCTAGAAAAATTGACGAAGCTCGAGTATTTATATCTAAACCGCAACAAAATCGCCGAGATTAAGGGTTTAGAAAAATTGACAAAGCTAAGGTATTTAGATCTCAGCTACAACCAGATAACTGAGATTAAAGGGCTTGAAAACCTTGAAAGGCTAGGGAACCTTGATCTACAGGAAAACCAAATAAAAGAAATAACGGGATTGGAAAATTTGTGCGAATTAGTGAGCCTTGAGCTAAATTGCAACCAAATCAGCGAAATTAAAGGGTTAGAACACCTAACTAGGTTATTTCATATCTCATTCGCCTATAATAACATCCCACCAGAAATTCTCCTGCAGTGTATGGGAGAGAGAGACGCATATTACCCCGTTCGCAATCATTATCCTGTAAATGCCCAGAAGTGCGTCGATTACTGTCGGAATAAAATTACTCATTAAATTCATTTGCTTTTTTCAAGATTTTTACTTTAAAATATATTTTCGTTCAGATATTTCATTCTATTTAACCGATCCAAAATACAATAGTCACCTTTTTTCTGAAATAATTTCATCGATAAATTTATATAGCCACAATTCTACTTATTACATGGGATTAAATTCCCACAAAATACTAAGTAAAACAGGTGATGATTTAAAAAACTTCTAAACAAAATCGGTATAGAAAATATTAACTCCTCTACTATTACTTAAAAATTTTGAATTTAAACCAATACC
>JAHLWJ010000446.1 GCA_019057975.1 Promethearchaeota archaeon
AGCGGTATGAAAGTATTGTTGACATATCTGGTTAGAAGTCCTTTAGCCATAACCTGTTATTCTTTTCCTATTTTTATTTTATTTTATAATTATAATACTTGACAATATAAGATAATAAAAGTTGAATTAATCTTCTGAAACAGTTTAACATAATCTTCAATTATTTTATCTATTCTAATCATACCGTTGATGGTAATGCTTATTCAATTGAAATATCACAATTTTTAGAATTTATCCTTTTTACAAGGATAATTTGTTATCTAATTATTAAGAGAATTGTTGAGTAATTCTTTTAAATTAGCGTAAAATTCTGATTTCGGCATAAGAAACATCATCATGGCTTGAATATCAGCGATTTCGAACTCTAATTCGGTTGGTAGTTTGGTTTCTTTTAAATAGACCGCAAAAAAAGGCTTTCGTTTCTTTAGAGCAAAACTAATCTCTTTCCTTACATATTCAGAATTGATAATTTGTGGAGTTATGAAAACAAGAAAGGTGCTACACTTTTCTAAATTAACTGCTATTGATTTTTTCCAGTTTTCACTGACGGGTATTCCTTCGTCGTACCAAATCTTAATATTCATTTTGTTTAGATAATCGATAATGGGGTAGACTTCAAGTTTGTCTACGTGAGCATAGCTAGCAAAAACAAAGGGTTCTTCTCCTTGGTATGCTTTAAAAGGCGTTCGAAACAATTCTGGGTCAGTCATAAAGCTCTTAACAATGAGATTTTCAATGCGATGATTATCGCTTGCGTCGATTATTTTTCTATTACTTACAGCCCTTTTTAATGCTTCTATAGTATGATTATCATTATTTAAAGCTTCTGAAAAGAATTTTAATTTTTGTTTAGCCGAATATGTCTGACCTTTAAATAAATAGCAGATTAAAAAAGAGTCAATGGATTCAAGAAGGAGGGTATCCTCTCCAAATTTAGCTCGATCCAGTCCTTGAGAAAAAAAATTTTCGTTAAATGTTGAAAAAGCTGATAAGAAACTTCCTAATAGGTTATCATCCTGTTTCCACTCATCAGAAAACGGATAAAATAATAAAAGAACATTCCTTTCAGCAAATATCAAAACCAATACTGGGTGTTCTTCGCTTGATTCAAGAGGCTCTATTGCTCGTCTTCCCTGCATACGTTCTATGATTTCATTGACATCATCGACAGAAGCTATTTTTAAGCGTTCTGCTACAGATGTTTGAGTTTTCTTAATAGATTCCCATAATCTCAGCTCTTCTAATAAACGATCGTGTTCTCTTGAAATATCACCAGCTAAGAGGTGGAGACCATGCTCATCAGCTATAATTTGTGCTTCGTTCAATAGTTTCCTCGCTTCAACCATGTTGACTTGAATTAATGCCAGTTTAGCTTTTAATAACATTACATTAGCTAATAATGAATAAGAATTCTGTAGTTTAGCATTTCTTTCTAAAAGATCTATTAGTGGATGGATATCATCTAAAATTTCCATTTGATGAGATATTTGGAACTCTTCTAGATACAAATCGCAAAGATTAATTATAGCGGAATTACCTTCGAAATAATAGATGGAAGGAGCGGAGTCAATAAGTTTTTTCAATATTTTTTCTGCTTCAACGCGATCACGCAGTCTGGAACTTGATTTTAAAATTAAAGCGTTTGCTAATTGGTATGATAAGTAACCTATTTCAGACTTATATTTTTCGCTAATAAGTTTCATATTTTGAAGATAATTACGAGCTTGATTGAAACTCTTTTTATCAATAAGAGCGAATATAATATTTAAGTAACTGTTTCTTATCCCAGTTGGATGATTAATTTCCTGTTGAATACTTAGATCCTCTTTATAATATTCTAAAGCACTATTCAAATCTCCTTTATCATGAGCTATAAACCCCAAGTTGCGATAGACAAAAGCTTTTCTTAACTTTAATAGGAAGTATTCTTCTTTCGGGATTAGAGATAAAGCTTTTTCACTATATTCTAAAGCAAGTTTAAGTTCTCCTTTCTCACGATAGATGTAAGCCATCGTATTTATATTACCTAATATAAATTGAGAATTTGTATCAACTTGTTCAAACAGGGTTAGACTTATCCTAAAATATTTTAAAGCCGGATCATAGTTGCCTTGGGTGTATTCTAAAATCCCTTTCATTAAATATAAATCCGCTTCTCGTTCAAGAAATGTTATAGAATCTTCTCGAGAAATCGATTTAAATATATTTTCGTGGATTTTAATACTCTTATATAATTTCTCATGTTCCTCAGAGATTACAAAAGCATAAAATTTAATAAATAGAGCGTCCAATGAATATAGGGGTGTGTTCTTTTCCTGACTAGCATTGTAAAGTTCTTCAGCTATATTGAGGGCAACTTCGGGTTGACCTATAAAAACATAAATGAATCCTTTGTATCCTTGAGTTCTAAAAATCTCTTCAATAGCAAGATTTTCTCGTTGCTCAATATCGCTAACACATTGAAGTGCTTCTTCGAACTTACCCTCATTAATGAGATTTTTCACGATGATGAGCTCATTCGATACGGAATTGGACATTTTGAACCCTTTTTTCGAAATTGTAGTTAAAAAATAGGAAGATTGGTTTCCTTAAAAGTGTTTGCTACAACAACCCTAAGTCGATTTTGGAGGATTTAGAATTTTTCAAAAAATAATATATTGTATTTTTAATTTAATATCTTAACAATTCAGAAGGTAATGAAGACTATGATAAAATTATTTAATCCAAAAAATCCTGATTTCTCGGAACTTGATGAACAATCGAAGGAAATCATGTTAAAAACTATAAATTTCTTTGAAAATAAAGGTTTGGAGAAAATTCTTGAAGATGACCATTCATGTGTATGGTATGAAGATTTTATTGAGTTTCAAAAGAAAGAAAAAATCTTTTCGTCTCTTTTAACGCCCTCAGAATATGCGTTGGAAGGTAATCCAGATACTCGCTGGGATACTAATCGTAATTGCTATTTTAATGAGATTACTAGTTTCTATGGTCCACCATATTGGTATACATGGCAAGTGAGTATTTTGGGTCTTGGACCTCTTTGGATGAGTAAAAACGAGACAATAAAAAAACGAACTGCTCAAGCTTTGCTTGATGGTGGAATCTTTGCATTTGGACTTTCCGAAAAAGAACACGGTGCTGATTTATACTCTTCTGAAATGAGGTTAATTCCTCAAGAAGATGGAACTTATAAAGCTAATGGAGAAAAATATTATATCGGAAATGGTCAAACTGCAGCATTTACGTCAACTTTCGGAAAAATTGCTGATAAGGAGGGAAATATTCTTCAATATCCAGAATCACGGAAAGATAAAAGTAGTTTTGTTTTTTTTGCTGCAAATTTTGAAATTGAGGGATATGAAACAATTAAAAATATTACACAAAATCAAAATTATGTTGCTGAATACGCCCTTAAAGATTATCCAGTAACTGAGAACGAAATATTAGCTAAAGGCCAAGAAGCCTGGGATATGGCGTTAAACGCAGTCAATGTAGGGAAATACCAGCTTGGATGGTCAAGTATTGGAATATGTGAGCATGCGTTCTATGAGGCTATTAATCATGCATCAAATAGAATATTGTATAATCACGCGGTAACCGAGTTTTCACATATCAAACAATTTTTCGTTGATTCCTACTGCAGATTAATAGCAATGAAACTTGTTTCTTTAAGATCGAAAGATTATATTCGTACAGCATCACTAAGTGATAGACGGTATTTATTATATAATCCCATTATTAAAATGAAGGTCACTACTGAGGGTGTAGTAGTTATGAATTTACTACATGATATTATTGCTGCAAAAGGATATGAGAAGGACACATTCTTTAATGGCGCAATGATGTATATCGCTGCTAATCCAAAATTAGAGGGAACAGCACATGTAAATATGGCACTAATTGTAAAATTCCTACCCAACTATTTTGGTATTGGTGTTCCCCACCAGGAATATCCCGAAGTTCCGAAGATCATAGACGATAGAAACGATTCATTCCTGTTTAATCAAGGATCTGCTCAAGATTTAGGCAAAATTGCTTTCCATGATTATCACATTGCATACGATAAATATGACCTCCCCAATGTTAACATTTTGAAAGAACAGA
>JAHLWJ010000447.1 GCA_019057975.1 Promethearchaeota archaeon
ATACTCTTTCTTCGAGAATAATTTCTATATCTGTCACCGAAAGAGACACTAAAGTAGATGTTTATCTAAATGGTACTCTGTCGTCTAATTTTGAATTTTACAATATTTCTATAGGAGAACAATTGAACTTTACTGTTTTCTATAAGGATTTGAACACAGATTCTTTCATAAACTCTGCGAATGTCCGACTAATTGAAACAGGGATTCCAACAGATTTAACTGAGAGCATAATCTTTGAACAATATTATATCACTATAGTTGCTGATGATTTAGGAGTAGGAGTTAAATTTTTAACTATAAGCGCAAAAAAAGATAATTATACCTTGACTTCGGAAGTAATAACACTTATAGTAAACGAAAAGAAAACTCAACTACTACTTTTTCTTAATGAATCTCAGTACGATAATGGAGATACAATCCAATTGGAAGTAACTGATACATTAAATATAACAATAAAATATCTAGATAACGTTACGAAAGAATATCTCAGTGGTGCAGTTGTTGATATAATAAATCAAGAATATATGACAGAAAATGCATTACTAGAGCATTACAATATAACAATAGAAATAATTGATTTAAATAGCACTTTAAATAGGATAGTCATCCGTGCTCAAGTAACAAATTATCAAACAGCCCTTATTGAATTTTTCATACAAATTATTGAAAGAGGGTCTACTGGGATGCTTTTTATCAATGAATTAAATAAAACTGCAGATCCTTATATTGATCTTACTATAGGTTCTCTTCTTAACTTAACAATCAAATATAGTGATGTACGAATGGAAAATCATATCTCAGGTGCTATTGTTCAGTTAGGTGGAGATTTATCAGGTTTGTTATCTGAATCTATAACCTTTGAACAATATTCAATAATAATAAATACGACTGATTTAGGAGTTGGATTAAATATCTTTACTATAATTGCGGAGAAAGCAAATTTCGAGTTGTTTTTAATACAAAAATTATATGTAAGTGTAGATAGCATACGTACAAATATTACAACAATTGATGGGGTGTCAAATATTATTATAAGACCCGGTCAAAGTGTTAATTTACAAATTGTAATAGACAACTTAGATTTTGGAGGTAGAGTGAAAGGGGTTACGGTTAAATATAGATGGGATTATGGTAGAGGTAACTTGACTGATGATGATAATGATGGTATATATACCGTATCGTTAACAAATATTCCGGAAGGTTCATTCACTTTCACAATAACTGCAAATGATGGTGAGGAATACGATTTTACATCATATGAAATAGTAATAAGTGCTATTATACCAGCAGAAGACTTATTCTTATTCCAATTATTATCTATAATCGGTGGAATAACAGCGGCTGCTTTGGTTACTTATTTGTATCTATATCAAAAGATATTTAAATTTCCAAAACCTGTTAGAAAGGTTCGTAAATTTAAAAAATCTTTAAATAAAAAGAATGCACCTAATATTGATGTGATAAATCGCGACAAAGCTTTTAAATCAGAATACGAAAATCAGCTCTCCAAAACCAGAAAAAGATTAAAAATGAAGCCTACTGAAAAGGAGATTCCAAAAGAAAATATGGTAGTAAAAGAAATCACTAAATAAATTTTTTTTCCATTAGCAGCAGGATTCGTAGGAGTATATTTTATTGCTTACCTTACATATTTCAAGTTTTCTATTTCGTTAAGGCATGCTAGAATATATCGGAAGATCGGTCTTGAGAGAACATTTAAATTAGAATAGAATATAGTATTGAAAAAAATAGAAAAAGTTAAAAAAATTAATTATTAATAATAGAGAGTAATAAAAATTGAATTTAATACTTTGATGAGTCCAGAGATTAAAATATATAAAATAACCTACTCAGGAAGGGCTGAACAAATAATTCAAGAAAATATGATAAATCATTTTTCTCTCTTTGACATCTTAACATTTTATATTCCTAATCAAAAGCGATTGTATATTTGGATTGGAAAAAAGGCTTCGCCCTCTCTAAAAAACCATATATCACAAATAAGAAAAATACATCTAAAAAATAATCCCAATTTAATTATCTTACGGAATATTACAATCGAATCTGGTTCTGAACCACCTGAATTTTTGGATTTGTTAAAAATTACTAAGGGTGATCTAACAAAGCGAATTAAAGATTTAGAAATTAAACTACTACCTTCCTTTTCAGAAATAAACAAATTAAAAGAAAAAGCAGATAAATTCTTTATCTCAGGAAAATATGAAGAAGCAATAAAAACTGCTGAAAAAATAATAAAAATCGCAAATGAAATAGAAGATAAATCACTTGAACAGGATCAAATTAATTTTATTGAAGAAGCTCAATTGCGATTTAAAGCTATAGAAGTTCTACATCAAATTGAAAACGAGTCGAAGAAAAAGATTGCGCTCTTTGATCAATTAGTATCTAATGAAGATTATCATGCGGCTTATAAATTAACGGAGGATTTTAAACAAAAGTATGAAGGTAAATACCCTTTAGCTTCTATTCCAATTGCTCAACAATTGATTTTAAAAAATGAAAATTTGATATATAACAGAAAACTTAAACAAGAAGAGATAAAAAACATCCTTGAGCAATTGGAAAACGAATATAAAATCAATTTAAATAATAGGAATCTAAACACCGTTAAGCAAATACTAAATAATATTGATTCTCATCTAAAGAAAGTAATAGATGAAAAACTAGAAAATAAATGGCACGGATATGAAAAACAATATTTAACGGTTAAACATGAAAAAATTGAAGATATTAATAACCTAAGCAATAAAGCCATTGATTATTTAAATAGAGGTAAATTAATAGATGCCTTAGAACTATTTGAAAAAATTGTCTCAGAATTGTATAGTTTTATTTAAAAAATTCAAGGATGTGAAAACATGAATTCAAAAAACACAGAGAAGTTGCTAATTTTATCTGAAATTGATGAGCTTAAAGTAATTGCAAACAACCATTACCTAATGAGAAAATTCAATGAAGCTATTAAGGTTACAGAGAAAATCATAGAAATTACGGAAAAAGCTAAATTATATTCGATTGCCAGGGAACAAGGAGTCTTTATTGCCGAGATTTATAAGAAAATAAAAGATGAAAATAAAGTTTCTCTAATCAGAGGAGAATTTGAGAAGTTACAAGGGATCTATGTAAATTTATTGAAAAAAGAAAATGTTAATGATGCCCACCAAGAAGTTAGCAGATTTAAAGAAAAATTTAGTAAACTGTATGAAATAGATTCAATAGAAGGTATAAAAGAATTCTTCGATAAAGATGAGAAAATGTGGAGTGAATACAGTACAACAGAGTATAATATTAAAAAACAATTAGAACCATTAGATATACAATTGAAAAGTTATCTTAGCACAAATAATGTTTTACTTGCAAATGAGACGTTAGAAAAGGCAAAAATACTCTTAGTGAAGTTGAAGGATGCAAACTTATTAAGAATGTGGGAGACTAATAATTCTAAGTTTATTAAATTAAAAAATAGTATTGAATTAAAGCAAACTGTAGAAGAATCATTGAAGAATGTATCAGAATTAACAGATAATTATGAATTTAATGATGCTAAAAAAATATTAGATTCTACACTTGCCCTTGTTAATAAAGACAGATCACTGGAATATAAACAAAGAATCGAGACAAAAATGAAAAGTATAATCGATGCAGAAGTAAAATACGCCCAACTAGAAAAAGATTTGAGAGAATTAGAAGATCAAGTAAAATTAAATGTCTCTAAGAATCTTTTTCAAAACGCAATTAATAATTTAAATCAAATGATAAAAATTTCACGATTTATTGGGGAAACTCGATTTTTAGATAAGTATACTAAATATGTAGAGGAAATTGAAAATAAAATTAATAATATTAAGAGAAATGAAAGAACTAAAAATACAATAAAAACTTTAAATGTTCAAGGCATCGAGGCCATGAAAAGGGAAGAATTTTCAAAAGCAATTCAAAGATTTGAAGATATTGTGAATATGTTAAAAAAAATAGTATAAGATAGTTTGTTCTTGTCAATTTTCATAACAGTAAATTATTTTCGTGTTAATAACCATTTTAATTAATACAAACTCATCCTTATTTTTTTACCGAACATATA
>JAHLWJ010000448.1 GCA_019057975.1 Promethearchaeota archaeon
AAATCATCTAAAAAATATTAAAGTATGGCTTGAGCTTATTGAATGCTCACCAAAGTCAAGCAGAAAATTAATAGCCGCCTTAATTGTAAATTTAAAAATAGGTGGCATATTTATTCGTGATAATGATCTCTTTCAAAGAGATATTAGTAAACTGCTAAATAGTAATTTTGAACCTTGTTATATTTTAATTAAGCAGCTTGCCTATCTTTTTCCAGTTTACTTTAGTAACATTGGAGCAGAAGGTAAAATTCGGGAAATTACCACCTCTCTAGATAAGTTATCTTACCGTAATGATAGGCTGATCCATTTTTTAAGAAAACAGACACATTCAGAAAGTAATAATACTCATATTGAACTGGTTAAAAGAATTCTCTATTTTTGGTATGATGGTAATCCCCAGCCTCTGTTAAAATACCTCCCCTTAGATGTTCAGAGTGAATTAAAGGCTTCAGGTAAATGGTTTGACCCGATACATAAAATTGTACAAAAGCTTTGTGAAAAAATGCAAATTGTGCCAGAAGACTTGCTGGAAAGGGATATCAAAGAAATAGAAATAAATATTAAGGGAATAGATAAGATAGATGCTCCTGATACAAAACGGGCAATGTATCTTATCAAACTGTATGCTCTATTAAAACATAAATATACTCTGGACCCAAAAGATATTATTAATGATTTGAAAAAAATATCTTTTCTTTCTTCTAAAGAAGTTGAGAGTTTAGAAAGGCATTTAAAAGAGGAAAGATATTCAACTTCGATAAAGCAAATCTTTTCAATGATTTCTCGTTTAAAAGAAATTATTCTGGATCCCAAGAAGAGCGAAGCTCATGAGGATATTTATTATAAACGTCATATTGCTGCCGGGATTCCTTCCATGTATGGTAGATATTCTGAACCAAAATTTGAATCTCTGGGATTAATTTTTCGATTAGAAAGATTGGCAGATTTTCTTATCAACAAGTTGATTAATCAAAGGAATTTGGATTATATGACTATTGATGGTTTTCATAATGCAGCCAAAATATTGGAATTATTCAAAGAAGGATTAAAATTAAATGGCATTTCTAACGAAAATTTCAACTCAAATTTAGAGATGCTACATTACAGTTTTAAAACATCAACCTTTTCCATGGATCAATTTGTAAACATTTTTTATTTTCTTACCTTAAATATTAAAGAGATTATAGAAAATTATTATATAAATCCTTTCAATTCACCATTAAAAATGATTATTTCCCAATATATTAAAGAGAAGGGGGAAAAAGAAATTTCTAAGACCAACCAAGACCATATTATCTATAAGAAGTCAGAAGAATTCTATCGAAATGTTATCTCTTCTGCTTTTTTGATTCAACATTTAGATAATTATATTTCTCGGATATTGGTAACTTTGAGAGCCATGATGGAAAAATTAAAACCTGAAGTTATTCATATGCTTCTGAACTATGACCCCAAACTGCTTTTTACTTCCTTTAATCAATTAACTTCAAAAGTTGATAATCAAACATTTTTAGGCGCAAAGGCCTATTATCTTAAAAAGCTTTGTTCTTATAAATTTCCCGTTCCCCCGGGTTTTGTCCTTACTACGGAGTGGTTTCGAGATAGAACAGCTATAAAACAGTTTCCTGAAATGTATAAGGCAATATTAGGAATAATAAAAGAAAAAGTAATAGAATTAGAAAAAATTACTAAAAAAAAGTACGGAGACCCGCAAAATCCTTTGTTATTAGCTGTACGTTCAGGAACAGTAATTTCCATGCCAGGCGCTATGGATTCAATACTGAACATAGGAATGAATGATCAAATTGCCGAAAGTTTAAGCAAACAGCCTGGTTATGGATGGGCGGCATGGGATTCTTATCGAAGATTATTACAAAATTGGGGAATGGCCCATGGAATTATGCGAGATGAATTTGATAAAATCATAGTAAATTTTAAAGAACTTTACAAAGTAAAAGAAAAGAAAACTTTTAGCAATGAACAAATGAGAGTTATTGCATTATCTTATAAAGGTCTACTGGGTAAATATGGAGTTAAACTTGAAGAAGGCCCCTTTGAGCAATTAATACAGGCAATTATTTTTGTATTCCAATCCTGGTATAATAAAAGAGCTCAAATCTATCGAAAAAAGCTTCAAATCGCCGAAGAATGGGGAACAGCGGTAATAGTGCAAGAAATGGTTTTTGGCAACATTAATTCTGAATCCGGTACCGGCGTGATTTTTACCAAGGTCCCTTTCGAAAAAAGTTCTGAAATTGTTTTATATGGTGATTTTAGCAGACGCAGCCAGGGGGAAGATATAGTATCTGGATTAGTTCACGCTCTACCTGTTTCTGAATTTCAAAATAGAAAAGCTCCCCACTTAAGAGGCAATTCTTTAGAAGAACAATTTCCCGAGATTTACCAAGAACTGCTCCGATTAGCTAAGGAATTAGTTTATAAACGAGGATATGAACATCAAGAAATTGAATTTACTTTTAAATCAAAGAGCAAAAAAGATTTATATATTTTGCAAACCAGAAATTATAATTTACAAGATAAAGAGACGATACCAGTTTTTGCGGATCCGGCAATACATATACATTTAGTCGGTACAGGCATTGGAATTGGAAGGGGAGCAATGAATGGGATTGTTGCTTTTGATATGAAAGATTTAGAGATGCTTGCCAAAAAATATCCTCACAAAAACAGAATTTTAATTCGGCCAGATACAGTTCCTGATGATATAGCTATGATTTTTGAATGTGATGGATTATTGACTGCTCGAGGAGGAGTTACTTCTCATGCGGCGGTTACGGCAGCTCAATTAGGAAAAACCTGTATAGTGAATTGTAGACAATTAATAGTAATGGAAAAGAAAAAAAAGTGCGTTATTAATAAAGTGGAATTTCGAACAGGTGATGAAATCGCTATAGATGCTCATCTGGGAAATATTTACAAAGGAAATTATCCTATCAGTTCAGAGCAGATAAATTTGTTTTAAATAAAGGGGGATATTATAAGGTGAGTGTAAATCCTTATGGGAATTATTTAGGTATCAATGGTTTAGGTAGAATCGGTAAATTAACTTTATGGTATCATTTACAAGAAAATCATTTTGATGGATTTGTAATGAATGTGGGACACTAGATAGAAATTATTAAGGAGGAAGCGAACAAATCAAAGAGAGAAGCAACAATCAAAATTTTTTTGACATTATCGTTAACTTGAGATATTATTTTGGTTAACAATAATAAATTAGAAAATCGAAGGATTCAAAAATTGTCAAAAATAAATATTCGTCAGATGACTTTAATTTCTTTATTTGCTGCTTTAACTGCAGTGGGAGCGTTCATTTCTATTCCTCTTTATCCTGTCCCTCTTTCTTTGCAGACTTTATTTACTCTTTTGGCTGGTATGACTCTTGGTAGTGTTATGGGAACGTCAAGTCAGATAATCTATGTGTTGTTGGGTGTAATAGGTTTGCCCGTTTTTGCCGGTTTTAAAGCCGGGATAGGCATTTTATTCGGGCCAACCGGCGGATTTTTATTTGGATTTATAATTTCTGCTTATGTTATTGGTAGAATAATAGAAACAATAAAAGAAAAAAATATTTTTTATTATTTGCTTGCTGGTTTCGCGGGAACTGTCATTATTTATTTTATCGGTGTAACCCAATTATCTTTGGTCACAGGGATAGGAATAAAAAAAGCAATAACGGTCGGCATGTTACCTTTTTTACCCGGAGATATTTTAAAAATAATTGCCGCTTCCTTCATTGCCGGTAAACTAAGGGCCGTAATCAAATTAAAGTAAATATAACAAATAAATGTAAAATAAAAATGTACTGTAAACTTTTGCGAGGTGGTTAGATAAAAAGGTTATACCTGAATCTTTTCTCTAATTATCCTTAATTTATTCTCTCTCTTAATGCAATACTCAATACTCGATACGAAAAATACGAATAAATTTGTAGCCCCGAATAAATGATTATGATATAATTTAAAAATATAGGAAATTAATTAGATATCTGATATTTATCGGGGCGTAGCGCAGTTTGGAAGCGCGCTTGGTTCGGGATCAAGAGGTCGGAGGTTCAAATCCTCTCGCCCCGACCA
>JAHLWJ010000449.1 GCA_019057975.1 Promethearchaeota archaeon
AAAGAAGTTCAAAATTCTATCGAGCTTTATAGTTCAATTGGATTTGTAATTATAAAAAAGGAAAGCGATTGGCTTCTTAGTCACGAATTTGTCACGTGGTTCGGACAAAGAACTAAAATGATGAGAAAAAGATATTATCGGGAAAAATGCATTCACGGCATATTCTATTGTGATGTGACTGAGCGTTTAATTAATATTCATGCTAATGTTATTGATAAGCATTTTGATAATTTTAAACCATTTATCATTAAATCCTTAAACACGATTATATGTCACGAATGAACTAAACGGTTTTAGTTTTTTTAACTTCGCTCTTTTTTTTGGCCAAAACGAAAAAATTGTCTCTTTTATTGGGGCCTCCTTTTTTTTTAATTTCCTTAATTACGTAGTTTTTTACCAATTTTTTTAGTTCTTTCCTAGAATAGAAGTGATAAAATCGATTGTAAGTCAAATTCTCTTTTGAAATTGTCCAGGGGATAAATTTATCTCCATGTTCTGCTAAACCAAGATTACTTTGTTTAATCCTATAGTTAGAACTATACAATCTTTTAAACCAATCGCGAATGAAATAATATCGATATTTTTTTTGATATTTCCTCCACAGGGTTAAAAACAATAATCCATTATTCTTTAAAATTGCGTAAATTTGGTTTAAAGCGTTATATCGATTATTAATGTTTTTAATATGGTGGACAGCTGCGATAGAAAAGAGATTATTTACCGCTTCTGGTCGGATCGGTATGAAATTGATATCGCCTTGGATTAGTTCAATTGATCTTCTTTCTTTCATCGTATAATTATTTCCTGTTTTTAATCTATTGCGAGAAATTTTCAAAAATTCAATTGAGTTATCAATACCAATCAGTTTAATGTCAAATTGTAAAAAAATTTTAAAATTTCGCCCATTGGCACATCCTAAATCAATATTATATCCATTAAAGGATACTCCTTTTTGAATTAGCTTATTGAAGTACAATTCAAAATCCTTCCACGGATAAAATCGTTTTTTATGATAATCGAGTGCCAAAATATCGTAAATTTTCTTACTCATCGCTCTAAATAAAACATGTTTTTTATTTAAAAAATTTCTTTACTTTAATCATGGAATTTTTGTTCGTAGCAATTAGTACTAAATACTAGAAAAAATAATAATTATCTAATTTAATGTAAATTTATTTGTAATTAGAAATTTTACAGATATTATTAAATATTTATGAGTTACGTGGAATAGTGGGATAATAATGGATGAAATAGTGAATGTTGTATCCGATATTTTAGATTTTTTGAATGATGGCATTTACAATTTGTATACGATTTATGAATCTTACATTAGAGATCTCATAATTTCTAAAAAAGTAAATATATCAGCGATTATCGATAATGAAACTGAGGAACAAATAAACAGTACGATAAATCAAATAATAAATGCTGCGAATTCTGCGTTTATGACGATTGGAGTATCTAAAGATAAAATTATGTCAAATCAAGATTTACTCCAAGACTCTTTTTTAAGTAAGAGAAGTATTTTTACAGATTACAATTCATTTTTACAACTTGGATTAAAGGATTATATCAATAAGCATCTATTTGTAATAATTATAGAGTATATAATCGATGCCGAGGACAAAATCCTTGAAAATTTGGATTTATTTGATCTATTACCACGAGAGTTTCTCAGCAACTTGAGAATCCTTCGAAAGAAATTCGTGATATCTGAAGAGAGCAAGATAATTTTTAAAACTTTTTATAATGACATTGAAACATATTTTAATCCCTCGAATTTAACATTCAAGAAAATAGATTTTGTAATTCAAGAATCTAAAGAAGATATCTCTGAGGATTCTATTTTAAAACGCCTACAAGACGCTCGCGTGGATAATTTAGAAGTTCTCCAAAATCCCCTAAGTCGAGAGGGTAGTGTCTATCAAACTGAATCCCAATCGCTTTTATCTATTTTCTTAGATTTTCCCACTATGAGCCAATCAATTATAGATAAGATTAGAATTGATGTAAAGCAGTTAATAAATTTTGTTAATTCCTCACCTGAATTTTTAGATTTAGAAAATCTCTTTTATTGTATTAATATTCTTAAAATGTTAGGAGTAAGAAATCAGTTTGAAAAGGGATATATTAAAAAAATCGTAAGTAACTTTATAAATGGAGGAGTCTTCAGCACGGGAAGATATCACATTCCAAACCCGATGAGTGTTTTTTATGGTTTGTCAATACTTTACGAATTAGATATGCTTAATAATGGTGAAATTATCGATTTATTAGATGTAGAAATGCTCCTTGAGAATGAACTCACTAATATCGTGCCTGAAAAGATAATTCTACATTTTTTTACCATTCTATGCTTAAAATTGCTTGAAAAAAATGGAGGAATTATAACCGACAAGAAGTATTTAATAGAACCACTTGCAGAAGTAGATGTATTTAATTTGGAAGGATTTAAACCAGCTTCAGATATTTTCTTTTTTCTAGGACTTATGAACCTATTAGATAAGAATATTGATTTCAGCAATTTTAAAGAACCTTATTTAATCGAGCTTAAAAGTCAAATATCACCTAACGGCTCTCTTAATGAAAATATTACTGATACTGCTAGAGGGTTGTTGAGTTTACAATTGTTAGGCTTACAAGATAAGGAATTGAACATAATATCCGGATTATTAAAGTTTCTGAATCTAAATGTAAATATGTTTAAAGTTGAAAGTAATTTTACAGAGTTCGATTGGAAATATGATAAAATTGCCTTTAAAATCGAACTACGGATGCTTTTTTGGTTATTACTAGCATTTTCTCAGTACCTCTAACCGTAGGTAGTAAAACTCTATTCTAAATTAAAAATAGTCAGGATAAAATTCCTCGCTGAAGGTATAATCTGTTTATTTTTAACGCTACTATTCCATTTTTTAATTAATTGATTATTTTTCGATAAATCTTGTATGACTTCACGACCTAATTTAATCCATTGTTCTAAATTAATAGTAGGATATTCTTCACTTATACCTCTGCAATATTGAATCCCCTTATCAGTGTAAAATACATTAATCTCGCTTGTTTTCTTATCTTTGCCTTTTTGAATTGTAAATGTAAAAGGAAAAGTTCTGCAAAATCCGGGTCTAAAAGCATAAATAGAACATCTCTCTTTAACTTCATCGTAAAAAAAACAATATCCATTTGGTCTTTTCTTTAAACCAGTAAATGCCATTCCTCTTTCGGTTTGTATAGGTGGAACCACCATTCGATCTATTTCTTTTTCAGAGGGCGCTTGATCAAATATGTAAAAGCCTAGAATTTCAATTACTTCATCGATAGTTAGATTCAATCCATTCTTTATTCGAAGAACATCTATGTATGTTGTATTTACAAGCGTATTTAAATCGGTACAACATTTACCGCAATGGATGCATTGAAACCTTAATTGATTAATACCCATAGGTAGCTAATAGAATGCGAAAAAAGTAATAAGTATTTATTTATTTGATGGTATAATAATTTGCTTGTTTATTAGCGTTTCAATTGCATCTATTATGATATCTTGATTTTTTTCGTGCACAACTTCAAATATTGTCTCCAGATGAAATTCCTGCTTATTCTTAGCGATCGAGTATATAACATTTAAAATTCGTGTTTCCATCGAATTTAATTCACTTGCTTTTCTTATACTGGCAATATACTCGGCATCGTTGATTTTAAAAGCGTCTTTATAATGTAACTCTACATATTTTGCTATGATAGGAGGCAATTGTGATTCAAATTCGTGAATGGCGCCATCCCAGTTTTCAATTAGTTGCGAAAGATCGAACATGATTCCTAGAGACAAATCCGATATCAATTTCTTCAATCGGTCTGAAGCTTTTTCATTGAGTAAAAATATTATTCGTAGATCTTGTCGGTCACAGATCAGGCAATAAAAATATTTAAAATCTAATTCTAGAATCGTTCTGGTACCATCCTCATTATCAATTTTGGTGATATCATTGTTGGTTTCCCTTTTACCACCCATTTCTTCACCAACAGTAATAATAGCTTGGATGAAGCCTGAAAAAAGTTCTTTTTTATGCTTCTCCAAAA
>JAHLWJ010000450.1 GCA_019057975.1 Promethearchaeota archaeon
GCTGAAAACAATTTTGACATAGCATTTACAGTTATTGTACGTTCGAACATTTCATTTAAAGATGCCGGGCTTGTATGTTTTAAATCTTCATATATGTAATTTTCGTATACTTCATCCGAAATCAGATATAAATCGTTTTTTATTACTATATCAACAATTTCTTTTAATTCTTTTAATTTTAAGGCATAACCGGTAGGGTTGTTTGGAGAACTGATAAGAATTGCTTTAGTTTTATCTGTAATTGAATTTTTAATCCTCTCAATATTAGTGCTGAAATCGTCTTTTCTTTCAACTTCTATCACTTTTACGCCAAAAAATAGGGCACAATAGAAATAAGATACAAAATTTGGAGAAGAAATGATTAATTCGTCACCAGGATTAAAAATTGAAGCATACGCTAAAGTAATCGCTTGACTTCCCCCATTTGAAACTATGATATTTTCGTTCCAATTAGATTTAGTATTATTTACTTTGATCAATTTATGTTCTAATTGCTGCAATAGCTCGGGCACCCCTCTTGTAGGAGCATACATTGTAATATTCTTCTTTAAAGCATTAATATTTCCTTGTATAACAGGTTTTGGTGTTTGAAAATCTGGTTGACCAATCCCTAAACTTATTACATCGGAACGCCCCAAAGCAAGATCAAACAATTCTCGAATAGCTGATTTAGGAGCCTTTGATACTCTATGAGACACGTCTTTCATAACAAATACTCTTTATAAATAATTCTGAAATAATTTGGATCTAAATATAATAATACAAAAAAGAGTCTTTTCAAATTATTAAAATTTTTTAAACATTTACCCCGTGATTACTTAAAATCTGTTTCACTAAGAGCAAAAAGGCTTCCTCTATATTTTCTCCTAATTTTGCACTAGTTTCGATAAAATGACTAGCTTTAATTTTTTCTGCTAATTCTTTTCCTTTTTCAGTAGGAACTACTCTGTCATCGGTTAAATCAATTTTATTTCCTATTAAAACATAAACACCCTCTTTTCGAATATATTTTTTGAAATCTCGCAACCATTTAGATTTTATGCTATCAAATGTATTATACCGAGTAACGTCATAGACGAGTAAAGCACCTTCACATCCTTGAAAGTACATAGAGCGAATCACGTTATATTTCTCTTGCCCAGCTAAATCCCACATTATTAGTCGTACTTTAGTACTTTCCTCTATATTAACATCTTTTCTTATTATATTTGCGCCTAATGTTGGCTTATAATCCTCATTAAATGTATCTTCACAAAATCTATTTAAAAGGCTAGTTTTACCAACGGCAGCTTCACCTAAAATCACTATTTTGTACACAAATTCCCTTAATTCTCTAACTTCTTCGGTTGACATGCTGAGATTTCTTCTATCGACTTATACTAATTTATATAAAAAAATCCTTAGTTTCTTCCACACTCATTTTGCATTTAATATATTATCTTTAGTATATTTAAGACTATCAACAAATCTTGATCTTAAATGTTCGCTTAAGTGGATTTATTTATATTAATTTGTATTTTAACTTCCAACTATTTAATATTTTCCTCATTAGATCATAACAAAATATTTAACAAGGTCTTTATAATATTTCAGATCTTACATTGGATCAAACCCTGCACCTTCAAATTTCTTGACTAGTCTATTTAATGATAAGGTTCATATGGCTGATCAAGGCGTGGACGTAAACGATTTTAAAAATATTGAATAAATTAGGTCTTACTATTCAGATTTTTTTTTCCATAAACAGCCAATAAGGTCGAAGCGGTAGGGGAGTTTTAATTTCGGGATATTCATCTATCTCTCGAAATCCGGCCTCGTGATAAATATACTGTGCTGTCGTCATAAATTTCCCTGTTTCAAGTCGAATTGTTGAAAATTGAAACTCCTTAGCTTTTCTTAATATTTGTTGCAACAATGCCTTTCCAAGACCCTTCCCCCTGTTTTCTGGTCTAATATACATTCTTTTAACTTCTCCAAAATTCGTCTTTATCTTTCGGAGGGCTCCCATTCCGGCTACATTTCCGTCTATTTGCAAGATGTAATAAATTCCTTCTGGTGGTTTATATGAAGAAAGTTGTTCTACACTCAATTTTGCATAAACTCTTATTAGAGCTTTTTGCTCTATTTTATTATTTTGAATTTTACCTTCCATATTAAAAATATCAAGATCATAATGTTTTTTCATTTCGTCAGCAATCCAAGACAAGTATTCCTCGTTCAAATCTACTAAAAGGGGTTTATGAAAGTTAAGATTAATAGGAATAAATTCAACCATATCTAACATTACTCTTTACTTGTATTAATTTTAATACTTTTTTTCCATTTTTAATTTTAGAATAAAAGTATTGTGATTTGGATCATTTAAGTCTTTTTTATCTCCAAAATGAGTTATTCTGTATTCTGAGGGGAGTGACTTTTCTAAGGAATGTACTAAAAAACCTTTGAACATATCACATGGTACTCCAATTTCAGAGCAAAAAATACATTTTTGAACCAATACAACAATAAGGTCTTGGTCTTTTTTTATAATTTCAACTTTCCAATCGGTAATTATAATTGAATTTATTTCTGAGATAATTTCCTCGAAGTTTTTTCCATAGGGAAACAAATAAAAGGAGAATTTCTTCCCAATTTCAAAAAGAAGCATAGAAGAATCATATAATAAACAATTTTGAGCAGCAATAATTTTTTTAAAAGTGAAAAAATCTAAATAGCGATCTTGATCTTCATCTCTTATGTTTTTTAAATGGAGCATTTCGGCTTCTTTCAAAATGGATTTCATTCCATCATAATCAAGCATATCGTGATAAGTCTGAAGAAGCGCTGTTACAACTTTATACTTTACTTCTCCTTTATAATCTCCAATCATCTGTTCTTAAATTTTATAAAATTTTATATTTATAAGACAAAAATATCTATAAATTGCTTATTTTTTAGTTGAATTTAATTTCAATACCAATATTGTTTAATGCTTGAACAACCAATCTTTTGAATGCTGTCTCAACATTATCACCAAATTTTGCACTAGTTTCAATAAAATCACTTGCCTGAATTTCTTCAGCTAAATTATAACCTTTTTCTGTAGATACTATATGTGATTCTTTTAAATCAACCTTATTTCCAATTAAAAGATAAACACCATCTGGACGTGCAAATTTTCTGAAATCTTCGAGCCATTTTGATTGAATACGATCAAGGGTAGCAGATCTTGTAATATCATATACAAGAAGGCTTCCAGCACAGCCTTCAAAAAACATTTTTCGAGTTAAATCGTATTTATCCTGACCGGCAATATCCCAAATAGCAAGCTGAATTTCAAATTCTTCGATTTTCAACTTTTTCATTACAATATTAACTCCTAAAGTCGGTTGATAGTTTTCTTTAAAACCTTCTTCAGTATAACGGTTAATTAAGGAAGTTTTACCTACTGCTGGATCACCTAAGAGTGCTAATTTCAAGTTTACCCTTTTTTCTACCATTTAATAAACTCCACTTATTAAATATTCAAAAGCGACAAGCCAAATTGAGGGTCTTCGGCCCGATTTAACTTTATATCAATTTCAAAGATATATACCTCACCTGTTATTGAGACTATGCTTGGTTGGAATAAATGACCTCCAATAATTCCATAATCTTTAGTACCTATAGAAATATGGAGGTGAACTATTGGTTCTCCATCCTTAAATGATATATTACCCATACATGAAACTAATTCAACATATTCATCAAAATTCTTTTTCAAATATTCTTTTGATTCAAGATCAAAATATCCTAATGTGAATTTTTTCAAAGCTCCTATACAATTAATCAACCCAGATTTGATATTATATTTTTTTATCATTTCGATTATTGAATCAATTATATCTTCATCAGGTTCAACTTTTCCTACAATCACACGTTTAATCTTGGATTCAATACTCCTCATTTTTTCTCCTCTAAAAAACTTTGTCAGATAATGATTTTATAAGAATTATCAAGCTTTATTTAAATTTAAAGTTCTACTCCTATATTTATTAAAACTTGATTCGATTATACATATTTGATAAATTCAGATTTTTTATATTT
>JAHLWJ010000451.1 GCA_019057975.1 Promethearchaeota archaeon
CTTTCTATATTGCCAATTTTCAACAGATATTTTATAATCCTTTTTATTATCAGATAATTTTTCAATTGAGGATTTTTTTCTTTTATTTTCATCTAAAATACTTTTATACACAAAAACCACTTCTTACTTATTTTATTCTTTATTCAAATAGATTTTATAATTAAAAAAAAAAATTAAGTAGAGATTTTTATACTATTTCCAAACAAGATCTTCTTTGCTTGTTCAAAAGCATAATTATAATCAAAGACTTTTTTTCCTTTAGTATTCGATGCTTCTTTAAGGATATCTGCTTCAATTTTAGATTTTAAACGTCCTAAAGTCAATGCACCAATTCCGAATATACTTGGGTATATTTCTTTATAATCATCTTTTGGCTTTAAACCCTCAACTCCATAAGGAGGGACAAGATTAATATCGATTATAAATTTGTTTTGGAGTTTTAATAGTAATTCTTTTGATAAAATTTTTACACCCGCAGCAGCTATAGTCCAAATTATATCTGCATCTTTTACTATTTCTAATTTCTTTTCATCATTTGGGGCAAAAACTCCGATAATTTCAGTATCTTTTACTCCACCTTCTTCCATTAATTCTTTTGCTAGGTTTTTAATGAAATTCTCACTTGATTTTTCCCAAGTTTCAACCAAATAAGTTTTACATTTTAATTTTGCTGCTAATATTGCTGCAATTCTTCCAACAGGCCCTGCTCCAAAGATAACTACTTTTTTCCCTTTCAAATCATACACATCATTTTTCTTAGCAATTTCAATAGTTTTAGCGACTATTGAAGAAGCAGTAGTATGAGAACCACGAAGATCAATTATTACCGGGCATTCAAAAGGAGGTACCAACGATTCCATTACTTTTTTAGCTATTTTTTCACCCTCTTTAACATTGGAGCCACCAATAAAGAAGGTGGTAGGAGCCTTTGGTTTTCTGGAAAAAATAGCATCTTGGACAAGTTTTGGGACTTGATCAGCTGTCATTTTACTAATAGGGATAACAACATCAAATCCCGCATCATAAGCCATATTTATATCGAAAGGAGAAGCGTTGTCGTCTGTGTCAAAGAAATAACAAATCTTTTCTAACGACTCCTTCTTTTTCACTTTAATTGGAGATAATTCAAGTATAGATTTTTTAATTATATTTTTAATCGATTCAGAGCCAGGATTATTTATAACTTGAACTGATCGTTTAATTTTTATTTCTTCAGTTTCTATACCCAATTCTTCTGTTAATTGAGTAATACCTTTGAAATGTTTAGAGTCACAGATAAAAAATGCATTTAGCTTTTTATCTTCCAATGTTTTAGCCAATTTAAGAATTCCCATCATCATCCAAGCTTCTCGAACTTTATATCTTATATCATCTTCTTGCGTATCATATTCTTTTTGTAAATATTCCTTCCATAATAATTGTCGTAGAAATAAATAATCATCCTTATGGCCTTCATTCTTCTGAGTATTCTTAATCGATTTTGTTAACTGCTTTATAAAATTTCTTAGATCTTCCAAATTTGAAGAAAGATAATATTCTGCGTTTTCTGAAATATCAACCATTTTATAGGGAATCCCATGTTCTCTAAATAATGTCTCTATAGGATCTTCATGAGATATCGTATCCTCCCAACGACTCCCCTTCTCTTCTACAGCGAAATTTGGATTATATTTATCTATAAGTTCTTCAATTAGATTAAGATACTCCCTCGAAACTAGATTTAAATTCCAAACTAAATCGTGCTTTTTCTGTGCTGATGTCTCAAACCACCAATCTATTGGAAATTCACTTTCTATCAACACCAATTTTAAACTTTTTTTCTTTAATGGTTTTAATTCTAATACTTCCATTGTTCTAATTCCTCCTCATTTATAATTAAATGTATAGCAAAATTTTCTTTTTTATGGTCATAAACCTTAACTTTTATATCTAAATCTTTTAAAAGGTTCATTGTTTCATTACATATGTTATCCTGAGCAAAATGGACGAATGTGATTTCATTATTATTTTTACTTCTTATTATATCTAGAATTTTTTTAACAATCCATTCTGGTCTTAACTTCAATTGTAAAAATAATTTCTTTTCATCGATCTCTTCCTTGAGAAAATCAATCCAAGATTTTAAATTCAGCCCTTTTATAGATTCTTTATTTCTCATACTAAGAAATTCTTCTGTTAATTCGTTAACTTGATCTTCTCTCTCTATTATTTCCGTCATAAGATAACCCATCGCATACTCTGGGATATCTACTGTATAATAAGGAATTTTATATTGTTCCAATATTTTTGCTAAGGATGACTTATTAAAACTTCTTAGGTTCTCATTTTCTAAATCAATTGTGGCAAAATTAACATTTATACGGCTTAAAAACTCAACTAAATTCATTTTTATACTGGGTTTTGATTTTATATTAGAAATTTTTACCAGATATACTATAATTTCTTTATTCCTAACAGGTTTAATTTCCAAAACTTCCATCTTAATTCTCACCTCATAATAAATAAATCTAACTATTCCAAGTAAATAAACAAAAGCTCAAAATTTAAAGAATCTGATAACAAAAATTTTATTAGATTTGACAATCTTTATTGTCAATCTATAACTTTAGTGAATTTTTCTTTTATAGCAGTATAAAGTTCAAAATCACTTTTCTACCATATTAAAAAACATGATTTGAAAATAAAAATTGTCAATTTTTTTAACAAAAAAATAAAAAAAAGTATAAAAATTAAATTGCACTTTTAACAGGAAATTTGAATTCCTTTAAATATCCAAAAAGGGTAGTTATGAATTAATTATAATTTAAACTTACTACAAAATATTAAAATTAGAAAAAATTTTATATAAATCAAAACCCTAAATCTAAGATAAATTATTATACCGAAAACCCTGGCTATGGGTTAGTTCCCTTTCAACTATAATTTTTTTGAAAGGATCATTCTTTTTCGGTTTAAATTTTATGAGGAGCTAATGCTTCAATCTCTTTCATTACAAATTCAATAGATTCAATAGATTCAATAGATTCAATTTCAATACTACAAATCCCTTTCATTTCTTCGACAAATTGTTTTTCTCTGTAATATTTGAGGTCGATTGCTCGGGCGGGACATGATGAAACACAAACACCGCAGCCTTTACACTTTAAATCATCTACTTCCGCAATACCTTCTCCATTAACTATAATTGCATTATTATAACAGAGTTTTTCACATCTACGACAACCCATGCACAGATCTTCATCTATTTCAGCAATAATTAATTCTTGAATTATTGTATCTTTAGAAAGTAATGTTGATGCCTTACTTGCCGCGGCTAACGCTGTTGATACCGAATAAGGGATATTTTTGGGTCCAGCGGCACATCCACATATATAAATACCCATATTATTTGTCTCTTGAGGTTTTAGGCATCCATGAATTTCACGTAAAAAACCATTCGAATCCTTGCTTAATCCTAAAATATCAACAGTTTTTGCTGCATTTTTAGAAGGGACCATGCCTGTTGATAATACGACTAAATCCGTGTTCAAAGTAATTATATCACCTGTTAAAGTTGAAGAAGCTCGAATTTTTAGCTTTTTTGTTTCTGGATCTTCTCTTATATCTCCTACTTTTCCCCGAACCAACATTATACCTGCTTCTCTTGCTTTTCTATAATATTCTTCATTTCCTTTATCCCATGCTCGAACATCTATGTAAAAAATAACAATCTCCATATCCGGATATTCTTGTTTTAACAGTTGAGCGTTTTTAAGAGCAACACTGCAACAAACTACAGAACAATAGGGGTTCCCTTTTAAGGTTCTCGAACCAACACATTGAATCATAGCTACTGTTTTTGGGGTTTTTCCATCAGAAATCCTATAAAGATGACCCCCTGTTGGTCCAATTGGACTTAATATTCGTTCTAACTCTATTTGGGTAATTACATTAGGATAAATACCATATTTATAATCGTTATATTTCATAATCGGATATTCATCCCATCCAGTAGCAACAATAATTGCTCCAACTCTTAAATCGATAAACTCGGGTTCTTGTTCAAATTCAATAGCTT
>JAHLWJ010000452.1 GCA_019057975.1 Promethearchaeota archaeon
ATTTTGAAGAAGAAAAGTTAAATTACGAAAGAGAAAAAGCAAAATTTGAACAGGAGAAACAAGAATTTGAAGAAGAAAGAGAGTTTTTCAAGCAAGAAAGATTAAAGCTTGATGAAGAAAAAGAAGTTTTCAAATGGGAAAAACAAATGTTAGAAGAAATGAAAAAACATGAAATAAGTAAAGAAAAAAATATTGAGATAAAAGAAGATTGAAAATAGTGTTTATCATTCTACCATTTTTAGCTTACAATATTATATAATTATTTCTTTCGGAGTAATTATAAGTAAAACTTATATGTACGAAAAGTCTTATTTTTTAGTAGGAATTATTAAGTGATTATATGATAATTGGTACTTCTATAATTAGCGAAAAGGGACAAGTAACAATTCCTAAGGAAATTAGAGAAAAATTGGGGATTGTTCAAGGAGATAGGTTAATTTTTGATTTAAAGGATGATCTAATAGTAATTAAAAAATCTGGAACAAAGAAATTATCAGAAATATTAAATAAGCAAAAACCATGGAAAATATCTAGCGTAAAGTTTCAAAGAGAGTTGCGAGAAGAATGGGAATGAAGGTTACATTGGATACGAATATCTTCTTGAATGTAAAAAATAAAGAAGAACCATTTTATAAATATTCTAAAATGATATTAGAAGCAATCGATCAGAGTGATATTAAGGCTATCGTTTCTATTGTAACAATCGCGGAATTATTTGTAGGGTATTATAAAGCTAATGAATTAAAAGATAAAGATGAATTTTTAGCAGGATTGCATTCCAATAAAAATTATAAAATTATAGATCTTGATTTAAAAGTAGCAGATAAATCTGGAGAAATTAAGCATAAAACTAATTTAAAATTACCTGATAGTATTATAACTGCCAGTTCAATACTAGAACAGGCATTTTGTTTAATTACTAACGATGTTGAATTCGAAAAAGCTAAAAATATTACGAATATCCTTTCATCTAAGAAATTCTGTGAAAAATATATTAAAAATAGTGATAAGGATAAATGAGAGAACTATCTTTCTATAAATTCAACCTGTATTCAAAATGTAAAAAGTTATTATTTTATTTAAATTCATTTCTTGTTAACATAATTTAAGAAGGCCTTCACTACCATTTTGAACTTGGGGTCAGGAATCCTCATTCTTCTTTTATCCTTCTTAATTCAATTTTTACAGCATTAAATTTATCCATACATTCAAACTCAACGACATTTTGATCAGCTACCCACTGCTTTGGAAATCCTCCACCAAATTGAAGCATAATAATGTAAGGGAAAATATCATGATAAAAGAATCCACATAATCCTCCAGCACTATGTCCACTCAGCTCTATTTTATCACCAACTTTATGACCTGCGTTACAATTACCTTTAATTTCTTTTATTGTGCCAACAACTCGAGAGCCAATCTTTAATTTTTCAGCTATAATTATCTACCTCTTTATTATCTAATTTTAAATAATTTTAAGTTTAATTATATCTAGTGTTATTAGTATGCAATTCATATAAATTAATTAGGTTATTATTAGATTTACCGTGATAAAAATGTCAAAACTAAAAGAATTAGGGCAACCGGAGGAATTTTGGGATTACTTTGAGCAAATTTCTAAAATTCCCCGCTGTTCAAGATATGAAGAAAGAATTAGAAATTTCATCAAGGAGGAAGGCGAAAAATTTGGATTTAAAACTAAAGTGGATAAAATAGGTAATCTTGCTATTAACATTCCAGCAAAATCTACTGAAAAAGAAAAACTAATATTACAATGTCATATGGATATGGTTTGTGAAAAGAACGATGATGTTATACACGATTTCTTAAAAGATACTTTGAAATTGAAGGTTATAGGGGTTGATAATGAGAAATGGTTAACTGCTGAGGGTACCACCTTAGGAGCAGATAATGGTGTGGGGATATGCTTTATTCTATCTATTATGAAAAAAATTAACGATGGATCTTTGAATTTTGATTCATTAGGTTTAGAACTAATATTCACCGTCCTTGAAGAGTATAATTTAGGAGGAGCAGAAGGTATCGACAGAAGTCTAGTAGATGGAAATATGCTTATCAATCTCGATTCTGGAGGTGATGGAATGATTACCAATGGGTGTGCTGGTGGTATTGGTTTTATTGCTGATATTAAAACTAAACCTATATCTGTTGATACATTAGAAGAAAACATAATTTCTTTTAAAATTACTCTGAGTGGTCTGATTGGGGGGCATTCTGGAGGGGATATCAATCGAGGGAGAGGCAATGCTAATAAACTCTTATGTCATATTTTATGGAAAATAAATAAGAATCATTCGATTCATATTAGTTCTATCAATGGAGGAAATGCCGCCAATGCAATAACTCGAGGAGCAAACACTACATTTTTTATAAGAGAAGAAGATTTTCCAGAAATAAAGGCTCTAGCCAATAATATCTTTTCAGAATTAAAGAAGAACTATGATGGAATTGAAAAAGATATGCAATTATCAATTGAAAGGCTGGAGAGTAAAGTTAGTGCTACTGTTTTTTCTGAAGAAATTCAAACAAAATTACTAGATCTCTTATACATAATGCCCTGTGGTCCTTTATCAACACATCCAAAGATTAGAGCCTTTGCTTTTGCATCTACAAATATAGGTATACTAAGAACGGAAAAAGATTATATTAGAATACGGATGTTACACCGAAGTTTTAGCGAATATTACAATAAAAAGACTTGTGAAGAAGTTATTACTCTATTAAAAATGTCTGGGCTTGAAATGACAAGGACAATATCTGGAATCTATCCACCATGGGAACCTAATTTTAATTCAAATCTTCTGAATTTTGCAAAGGAAAGTTATTCTGAATTGTATAATAAAGAACCAATAGTTATATTGGTCCAAGGGGGTTTAGAATGTACACTCTTGATAAACCTAAATCCTGAAATGGAAGCGATAGCAATAGGTCCTACCATAAGAGATATGCATTCTCCTAACGAGCGCCTACATGTTAAATCCGTTGAAAAAACATGGAAATTCTTGATAAACATAATTAAAAAATTAGATTAAAATATTAAACTTCTTTTAACTTATTATTACTTTTTTAAGGGATAGAAAATGGAAGAAACAACTAAACTTGCTATAATCGCAGATATCCATGCAAATAAATATGCCTTAGACAGTTTTCTTAAATATAATGAAGAAAATTTCAAAGCAGATAAAATATTAAATTTAGGTGATTTTGTTTCTATTGGACCCCATCCAAAAGAAGTAGCACAAACGATCTTCAATGACGAACGATTTGAAAATATAATTGGAAATAATGAGATGATTGTATTAGGAAAACGGAAGAATGAATGGCATAGACAATCAGTACCTCATCATGAATGGATTGCTTCTCAAATTGGAACTGAACTCCTTAAAAAAATAGAAAATACACCTACATCAAAAGAATTAAATGTAAATGATAAAAGACTCTTGATGCTTCATTCCCATTTTTATGATACTCCTGGTAGAACAATTCAAGATAACCTTTTAATATACCAGGGAAAAAATCTAGATGAATTTGTAGAGGATTACCCTGAAGACGTTGATATAGTAGTTGTTGGTCATTCTCATCTGCAACTCTATATTTCATGGAAAGGCAAAAAAATCATAAATCCTGGTTCAATAAGTATTACTTGGAAACCAAAAACTTCCTTCTGTTTAATGGAAATTAGCGAGAATAACGTAAATGTTAACTTTAAAAATATTCCTTATGATTTCTCCAATCTCAAAAAAGATTATGAAGAAAGGAAGGTAGTGGGAAAAGATTTTCTTATAAAGTATTTCTATCCTTTTCTATAAAACGAAAGAAAATTTCCTGAAAATGTGT
This sequence comes from Promethearchaeota archaeon, assembly GCA_019057975.1. The sequence continues at coordinate 3,859 of JAHLWJ010000452.1, forward strand.
GTTTCAAGCCAATAGGTTGAAATAATTCACACTCCATTTAAAAAGGAATTCCGATTCAATTTTCAATGTCAAATGCCAAAGGAACTATCGACATTTATTTTTCCTTTTTCATAAGCTTTTTTATAGCTTTAATTACATCTGTAAAAGTTGTTTCATAAGATTCTTCCAAATCTGGACTATGCTTATGATGAGGAAA
>JAHLWJ010000083.1 GCA_019057975.1 Promethearchaeota archaeon
AATTCGAAAGCATTTCTAATAATTTACCGAAAACCAAAAAAAGAAAGAACATCCCAAAAAGAAAAGGAAGGTCTGATGTGTACATCTTTTCTTGCATAAACCATCGCCTAAATAAATAAATAGCCACACCCGCTAGAATGGATAATCTAATAATATACGCTGTCAGTACTATGGATGCACCCTTAACAGTCTCTAACGTCTCAATAACAATATTTAGGTTAATTAAATATAGCATTATAATAAAAATGAAACCGATACTAACCCCTAAAACTAATGTTAAAAGATACTTTCGTCTTGTTTGCATTCTAATCCTCTCATTTTTTTACTTTAATTTTTTAATCTTAGAATTTTCTAAAATTAAATTGTAATTTATTTTTTTAAAATCAACTAATTCTGATGATGTTAATTTGAAGAGAAAATATAAAATGTAAACAAAATGGATTAATAGGAAAATTAAGAGGTTTCTAGATCAACATAATACTTGATTTAAATATTTATAAATTAAGATTATTTTTTTCTAAAAACCACGAATCAATTAGGAAAGTTTGTTTTGTGTTTATTTCTGGGTTATATTGAGATTTTATTGTAGACTTAGGAATCCATACATCATTTCCATTATTTATTGCTACTCGTATGGCTTTTTCCGTTTCACCTAAAATTCTTCCCTCCAACCTTTTTATTTTCTCTCCTAAGTTCATTTCTTCACGAATAGTTAACCCGTCATCTGCCATATTATTTTGTTCTATGATCATATTATTATTTTTTTGACTATTAATAGCAAATGATTTACTCGTGTCTGGAACAGTTGAAAATTCAATTTTTTCTTCCAAGATATGAGTTAATAATAGTTTCAAAATCTCTATTTGAGTAAAACTTAACATTTTAGGATAATCCCCTACATTAAACCACACTTTATTATCTCCATCCCAGCTAAGAGAAATAGAGGTTTTCTCATCTTTAAAACTGTGCACTGTGGACCATGACTTACTTTTTTTCTTCAGGACTTCAAGAATCATTACTATTTCTTCCAAGCCACATTTAATTGTCTTTCCCTCTCTATTTGATAATTTTTCCCAAGTACCATTATTCTTCTTTTTAATAAATGTCATAAAGATAAATGATTCACTCTTAGAAGAACTCTGAATGAACATTCCAGTACTTTGACCAAAAAAACTTTGACTATGGGAATCTACCATTTTTTTCACCATTGATTTTAAATTTATAATAATAATTCTTTCGAAATATTTAAAGAAAAAGAGAAAACTGATTTTATGAAAAAGCTTATAAAAGTAATTTACAAATTTCTCGTTGTCTCTTCCTTTATATCGTTGATTTACTTCATGCTCCATGAATTCAGTTTTATTAGAACGGGGAATATAAAAATCTCATATGTTAATACATTCTAAATCATGAAATCTAAATTTCTACGTTATTTAATACCAAAAATAGAGTCTAAATCAGAATCATTTGCTCATAAAGCGATAAAATACTTGTTTTACAATAAAATTCTAGAGAATAACCCAAACATAATTGAAGCCTCTTTAGAAAAATATTTCAAAACTCGACGAGCAGATGTATATTTTAAATTTAATGCAGGGCAAGAAATAGTAGTAGAGATCCAAAATTCTCCAATAACTTCAAGAGAGATTACCACTCGCACAAAGGATTATAATAATAGAGGAATATACGTTTTATGGGTTTTTTATGGGGGTGGTAAATGTGTAGGGTCACCGAAAAGTCCTCACCATCTTAAAAATATGAAAATCTCACCCGCTGAAATACGATTGCATCAACTTTACAGAGGGAGAGTATATTATGTAAATATCCAGTACCAAGAAGAAAAATTCAAAACAACACACCCATATGCTTTACATTTTTCTTCTTCTGATACCTTCTCACCAATCTTATTTAGGAAAAGATTTGACTCCTTTTTTATTCGAAATGTAAACTTTACTTTTATACCGAATTGGAATTTGCTTTGTACAACCCATGGCAACTATAAAATCGCTAGATTCTATGATAGAAATGTAAAAAATACTCTTGTGGAACTATTAAGAGGATTTGCTATGCGAAATAAAATATTTCGTGATAATACATTTTATAAGTTAAGAAATACAAAAAAGTTCTTTAAATTGACCTGTAATATGTTTGAAGATGAATATGGTAAAAATATCATTATTGACGCATTATTACGACTGATAACTAACAAAAACTATATTCTGAATAAAAAATACCTAGATAAATATAAGAAAAAACTCTATAAAAAATGTAAAACCAAAATTAACAAATATCCACTTTAGAGAGCATAAGTTGCATTTTTAAAAGAGTGTTAAGGTAAAATAACTTATTTGCTTTTGTTTGAATATCTTACACTATTGTCACTAATTATGTTCAAAATTGAAATTTAACCAGAAATTAATAAATTTTTAAAATATTATTAGGTTTATAATCAGAATTTTATAAAAGTGGTTATTAAAATAATGACAACAATACAAAAATCATTTCCAGATGCTATTATATTGGATGTAGATCTTACAAATAAAAATATATCCAAAAGAAAACTTTCAGGAGATCTTTATAAATTATATCCCGGAGGATCTGCTTTAGGAGTATATTTAATGTTACGAGAGTTGAAACCAAATATTAACCCCCTTTCTCCCGATAATTTACTTATTTTTTCTGTATCCCCATTAACAGGTCTTCCTATTAGTGGGACGAGTCGTTTAACGATTACAACTAAAAGCCCACTCACAGGTGGTTGTGGAGATAGTCAAGCGGGTGGAAATTTCCCTGCTTATTTAAAATCTAATGGCTATGATGCGATAGTTATTCGCGGAAAATCAGAAAAGCCATCCTATCTTTACATTGATGGAGAAAAAGTTGAAATTAAGGATGCTAAGAAAATTTGGGGAAAAGTAACTGGGGAATCTGAAGAGATTATTAAAAAGGAAATTGGTAATAATAAAATTGAAATAGCTCAAATAGGTCCTGCAGGTGAAAATTTAGTTAAATATGCCTGTGTTATAAATATGAAGACAAGAGCAAATGGAAGAAATGGTACAGGAGCTGTAATGGGTTCTAAAAATTTGAAAGCTGTGGTGGTTCAAAGGCAAGCAACAATAACTCCATATGATAAAAAGGGATTAAGTGATGTATTGATCAAATCTCCTGAGATGAAAGCTAGAATCTCAGGATTTGCTGATGGTTTTGGTAAATATGGTACGAGTAGTACTATAATTCCCATGAATAGGAGTGGTTTCCTCGCTACGAAAAATTATTCAGAGGGAATTTTGGAAGATGCGGTTAAAATTGATGGAAGAACATTGGATGAAACAGGAATCCTAAAAGGAAGAGAAACTTGTTTTGCTTGCGCAGTAAGGTGCAAGAGAGTAGTTGATATTCCTGGCAAAGTTGATCCACAATACGGTGGTCCTGAATATGAAACCCTTGCCACATTCGGCTCATATTGCGGAGTAACTGATTTAGAAACTATTTGCATATGTAATCAACTTTGTAATATGCACGGTCTTGATACAATCTCAACCGGAGCAACTATAGCTTTTGCAATGGAATGTTATGAAAAAGGAATTTTAACTCAGGAACATACTGAAAATTTAGAAATAAATTTCGGAAATCATGAAGTTTTACCAATATTAGTAGAAAAAATAGCAAAAAGAGAAGGAATCGGTAATCTTTTGGCAGAAGGTAGTAAACGATACGCTGATCAACTAGGCGAAAAGGCAAAATCCTTTTTTATGGGTGTAAAAGGACAAGAATTTCCCGCTCATATGCCACAGCAAAAACCAGGGCTTGGTATTATTTATGCTGTAAATCCTTATGGTGCAGATCATCAAACAACTGAACATGACACAATGATTGCAATTCCAGGTAATCCTTTTAAGGAACGTACTGATTTTGTAGGAGGTTATGACCATTATGAAGTTTCAACAATTTTAGATGAGAATAAAATTCGCTACGTATTTGATGGCCAATGTTTCTATTCAATGCTTAATTCCCTGGGTCTTTGTACATTTTCTTGGGGTTTTGCATGGCAACTTTATGGACCTAATCATATTATCGATTTATGTAAATATGGATTAGGATGGGAAACTAATATTAAAGAACTTCTCGAGATCGGGGAGCGTTGCTTTAATATGATGAGACACTTTAATGCACGAGAAGGATTTACTAAAGAAGATGATAAATTACCAGAACGCGCTTTCCAACCTATTCCTGAAGGACCAGGGAAAGGTGTTGGCATCGATAAAGAAGAATTTTATAAAACTCAAGAAATGTATTATAAAATGGCAGGTTGGGACGAAAAAACAGGAAATCCAACTGAAGAAACACTGAAAAGATTAAAATTAGATTGGCTACTTAATTAAGCTAATAAATATTTATATATTTTTTTTTTCCCTGCTTTTAAACATATCAATTTAACTAAATTATAACTGAAATTAATTTCTGTCTAAAGTACTTCTTTAATACTAATCGCAAAATATCTTCGAAACAATCTAAAACTCCTTCTCCGTTAATCGCACTAGTATATCTCGAATCGATATTTTTATATTTATGAAAGTCAATTTCTTTCAAAAAGTCTTCAGAATTAAACTTTACTTCTAATCCTAAATCCTGCTTGTTGAATGCTATGAGAATTGGAATATCTTCTATAGATTCATTAAAATATGAGAGAAGTTCTTTCCAAGATATTAAATTCCTGTCATAAACTTCTTTTTGTGAATCTATTACAAAAATCACTCCATCTACTGCGCGTAATGTTATTAATCTGGTAATAAAATAGAAGTCTTGACCTGTTGTCGTATAGATGTGAATTTTAAGGTGCCAATCCTGATTTTGAAAGGTAACTGTACCATAGTCAAAAAATAATGTCCTATCAATCGTACTTTCAATGCTACATATTTGTTCATCCTTACCAAAAAGAAAAAATAATGCTTTAATAGAAGTAGTCTTACCCGAAAGAGCAGGTCCAAAATAAACGATTTTTATACTTATTGTTTTGTCGACATGATCAATAATCATATCTTTAAGTCTGAAATTATCTTTTTAAAAACCAATTTTTTAGGATTTTTTTTGCAATTAGTAAATTCCATAAATTTAGTCTTTCCACAAATTATCTATCTTTTCACCGAGTTCATCCCATTTCCAGATAATATTTAATCCAAAATATACTCTAATAACATCGGTTAAAAAATAGAGATATTGCTTTCTGATTTTTTTAACTAACAGAGACTCTTCTAAATGTTTAATAAGGGTTCTTGGAGATAACGGTTTTTTATTATCAATCTTCTCGTAAAAATTAAATAAAAGTCTCGTTAAGATGTAAATTCCCTCAAGCTTCTCTTTTAAATCAAGAACGCATGAATTATTATCACTATTATTATAAAAAGTTCTTACTAATTCTGTTTCATATTTTAGTTGACCCGAATTTATCAGTTTCCTTGTTTCATTAACTAAATCTTTTTCATACATTATAATATGTTCTTCGTATAATTGTCGATTTCTCTTGTATTGCGATTTAGATTTATATTCATCTTTTTCTTTATTATTATAATAATAGATTACTTAGCGCTCTTTAGCACGTATTAAAGAGAAAGCTTCCTCGCAGTTTTAGTATTTGCTATTCCTCCTAAGGCAGTGCAACGTAACTCCTCGGGAAGCAATTTTCCTGATTCTAATGAGGCATCAATGGTTTCATCTAATGGAATCGGATTAATGTAACCACCTAAGGTTAAATCAGCACATACGAATGCACTTGAAGCAACGGCGGCATTTCTCGTATGACAAGGGATTTCGCATAAGCCTGCAACAAGATCACATACCGAACCCATTGTATTTTGTAGTGAAATAGCCGCTGCATTAATTGCATTGACAGGAGAACCATTAGCTGCTTCAATTATAGAAGCAGATGCCATAGCTCCAGCCATTCCAATTTCCACTTGACAACCTGCAACTTCCGCAGCGAATGTACTCCTATAAGAATTGATAAGTCCAATTACTCCTGCTGCTAAAGCACAATAACAAATTTTTTTCATATCAATCGAATAATCTTTGTATAAAGTATAAAGTACTGCAGGTAAAACTCCAGCTGATCCTCCCGTAGGAGCGGCACATATAATGCCCCCAGAAGATACGACATCCATAGCGGAGAGTGCTCTAATAGCACAGGTCGTGTTGACACTATTACTAAATAATCTCCCATTTTGCTCATTTTTATATATAATACTTGCGGAATGTTCTAATATCTTCATTTTTGATTGGTTTTTTTCAAATCCATTTTCAATAGATGAAAACATTATATTTATTCTCCTTTTCATTTCTTTAAGGATTTCTTCTCGGTCTAAATCTAATACCTTAGATTCATATTCTAGAGCGACATTTCCGAGTGAAATATTCTTCATTTCTGTTAAAGTAATCATTTGTTCAATACTAGTGAAAATAGGATCTCCCTTTTTTACATAAAAGATTGGCTTCAAATACCATGTATCGATATCTAATTTTTTCAATGAAATCATTAGTTCCTTCGAAAAAGTATCTGTTTGCATAACATGCAAAAAATGTTTGCTGTTTCCAATTTGCCGGCTTATAGTTTTATTAAGGGCTAAATGTTGATTTACTAATTTTGAAACACTTAATTCTTGTTTCGCTTCATATTCGATCATTAGATTATACATTTCTCCTGTTATCTGGACTGACCAATCATTTAACTTTTCTAGAATAACCATACCTCCTCCAATAGATTTCGCCGTTATAATCAATTTCTTGTCATTTTTAGTTATTATAACAAGTTTAACGAAATTTGGGTGATCTGCTTCATCAATTTTTTGGATTTGAAACCCAATACTAATATTTCTATCTTTTATTATTTCTTTTAAATCAAAAAAATCTTCATTAAAGATGGAATAATCGATTAACCCTGCTATAAATGCAAATTCTGAATTTTGCATCCTATAAACTTGAGCCCAAGAACTATTTTCATTAAATATGATATCAACTTTTTTAAAATCATCTTGAACAACCATTTTAACTAACTTAGCTATATGGTAAGCCGCAGCAGTGTGAGAACTCGAGGGACCTCTCATTATTGGGCCAATAACATCATTTAAAATACTCTTTTTTTTCATAATACTCACATATTAAAACTCAAATTCAATACCAGTTAAGTTTTTAGTCGCTCGTTGATATGCCAAATTAGCAACTATAACATCCTGTAAAGCAATACCGACTGACTTAAAGACAGTAATATCCTTATCGTTATCTCTACCCTTATACTTACCGAGAATTATGTCCCCAATGTTAATTATTCTCTCCGCGTCAAGTTTTCCTTGTTTAATTGGAATGATAAAATCTCCTGCTTCATTCAAACATGCGTCTTTTGATCCAGCAGCAATTACATTTGCACGATTTACAATAACTTCATCTAATTCTCGATAAGTTGGTAAATGTGAACCAATTGAAGAAATATGCGTTCCAGGCTTTATAGATTCTCCGGGAAATAACGGATCTTTAGAAGAAGTAGCACAAACTATTATATCGGCATCATCAATAAGTTTCTGAGGATTTTCTGAAATCTTTACTTCAATCCCTAACCTGTGCTCAACACTTTTTTTAAAATACCCCATAGAAGTCTGATTGGGATCATATACCGAGCAGCATTTTAAATTTTGATTTAATGCCCAATAAACACCCTCAACTTGGGCTTGAGATTGAGCTCCTGCCCCAAAGATTGAAAGAAACTCACAATTTTTTCTTGCTAAATATTTAACCGAGACACCAGTTGCTGCACCTGTTCGAAGAGTAGTTAAAAATGTACCATCCATTATACTGATGACCTCTCCCGTCTCAATATCTTGCAAAATAATTTTTGCTAAGACAGCTGGAATATTAAATTTCTGTGGATTCTTGCGATATACTGATACTATTTTTGTGGCAATAGATTGAACAGATCCCTCTATAATCCCGGGCATTATCAAAGTCTGTCCTGTGGCGTCCTTTTCTATTGAAATCCGCTGAGGATTATAACCTTCTCCTGTTGATAATGATTTATATGCTTTTTCAACACAAAGAATTGCATCCTGCATGGATATAAGGGATTTGATATCCTCTTGACTTAATAGCAATACCATGTTTTTTCAAATTCCTTCTATAATTACGATTTTTCTTTTTTTCCGTTTTATTAGAAGAGGGTATCTAGCTTAGAATAAAACCATTATCTTTTTGTTCAATTAACTTTCTTTCAAGAAATTTATCAAAATGCTTCTGAATCATTATTAATTCAGCAACAATTTTATACTCCTTGAATTCACTGTAATCTTTTTATTTACTTCATATTCTCTTGAGCTCACTTTGTCTAAAATACTATAAAGAACTCACGCTTTTAAAGATATACACTTTAATGAAACGAATTTTTGCCAGACATCTCTAAGATATCTATATTCAATACGCCTATTTAAATCTACGCACCCACATGACTTTCAGATTTGTGCCAATGGAAAATTTGATTAATTTAAAATAAGATTGAAAAAAATTTATAATACCTTTTTTATTTTTTTGGCTAATTCCTGAGCATCCTCGTCTGATTCCTCGAGAATTTTGAATAGTCCCTCAGGGTTGACTATTAATGCCGCGTCTATGAGCTTTTGTAAGCCAATCACGGTTTCCATGCGCTCGTTCTTTTGTAAATGGAATATTACGTTCCCTAACTGATTTTTGAGCGCACCCTTCTCTGATTCAAGGGCTACGTTTAGCAGCGCAGGGCAGACCTCTTCCAGGGTCTCTTTACTTACTGATCGGGCAAACTCGTAAATTTGGGATCTTTGCGTGTCTGTTATCCCTACGACCTTCTCCTCTATTTTTTGGATTGGTTCCATTTTCTGTTATCACATCCACTTTTTTTGATTTTTTTTGGTTATTTTATTATTCTTTTTTGACCGATCATAATAATTCAATGTTCATATATAAATGTTTTCTGTCAAAAAAGGTAATTATTTTTCCGAAATCTGTCAAAATTCAATTTTTAGTCTTTTTTTGTTAACATTCATGACTGAAAAATGAAAGCCCATTTTTATGGGAATCACCCTATTATTGAATAACTTTTACTTTTTGATCGACTGCATTATTAACAAATTGATAACGATTAAGGCACGAAAACGCACCTACTTTAATATGATAGTAATTTTTCTGTCATGCGAGTACTGAAAAAATGATCAAAATACATAGTTTTTTTTTGACAATTTTCGGAATCAGTAATAACTCGCTTATTGTTTATGAAAACCGTACATTTTGATCAAGATAAACAGTCAATCGCGTTTTTATTTCCCAAACGAAAAACTTTTCAATATGATCATTATAGATTATATCGATCACACTTTTTGTAGATCACGCAACATAATTTAGAAAAATGATCGGTATTTAAATATGATTGATCATATATTTTAATTAGAACACAAAAAAAAATGAGGGAATAAGATGGGTCAAGAAGAAAAATTGGAAGAAACGATGGAAAATTATCGCAATATTCGGGAATGCCTAACCGGATTGTACGAAATTATCAATATTAATTTTAACGAGAAGGATTTTTATCATCAAGCGGCTATGGATAATTTAAACAATCTAAATAATAATATCCTGGAGCTGTTAAGAAATTCACATACTCCTCGCGAGATTCGAATTAAGTTGCGAGAGATAGAGTTTGATGAGAAGCAAGCTGAGGAAGTTTTTCCTTTATAATCTAATTTTTATTATTTAGTGTTTATTGCTAATTGTTTATTATTTATTGTGTTTTTTATGCTTTTTTTTGCTTTTAGGATATAGTGTTTTTTGAAACGGTTTGGTTAAAATTTTTCTATCATTATTATGCCAAAGACTGGATTTATATTGGATTTATATTGGGTCTATCCGTTTTATGAGCAAGATTTTATCAAAATTTGTGAATGATTACTGAAATATTTACGAGTAATAGTTAACTTTTACTACGATTCTAAAAGTAAAAATCAGCATAAACAATTTAATGAGTTCTAAATTTATAATTTAATAAATATCATTGAATTTGGTTTGTAAAAATGTCATATGAAGAAATCTCGAAAGTTCATAAGGAACTTGGTAAATTAATAGAAGGAAGTTTTGAATTAAGAAGAAAGATAGCCAGAGAGTTTGCGACTCAAAAGGGCATACTGCTTAGGGATATAGCATCAGGAAATGTAGATGGAAAAACAATGATAGAATTTAATCGCCATATTTCAAATAATTTAGGAGGAGAAAGAGCGAAAAATATCCCTAAAGATGTAGGTATAGAAAGATTTAAAATTGGGAACATTCCTGCTGAATGGATTTCCGTTCCTGAAGCTAATGAAGAAAAAGTGTTTTACAATTTATTTGGGGGCGGATATATCATGGGCACTTTAGAAAGCCGTCGATGGATCCCCTATCACGTTTCGCGAGCCACCAATTTACGATGTCTGAACATTGAGTACCGTTTAGCTCCGGAATACCCTTTTCCTGCAGCCTTAGAAGATTCAATTAAATCATATAAATGGCTAATATCGAAAGGTTTTGACCCGAAAAAGATAATTATTGGTGGGGAGTCAGCAGGTGGCGGATTAGCAATCGCAACTCTATTAAAACTAAAAGAGGAAAAATTATCACTTCCCGCAGCGGGAGTTTTAATGTCACCATGGGTAGATCTTACAGCAAGTGGAAAATCTATTATTAGAAACCAAAAATTTGAGCCTTTAATACTAGAAGGTATAAAAAACATGGCTAAATCATATGCCCAGAAGGAATCTCTTATTAATCCCTTAATTTCACCAGTTTTTGCCGATCTAAAAGGATTACCTCCGTTACTTATTCAGGCTGGTGGAATTGAAGCATTAGTAGACGACTCAATCTCCTTAGCCGAACGAGCAAAGACAGCTGGAGTAGAGGTTAAACTTGAAATATATGAGAATATGACTCATGTTTTTCAAAATTTTGGAGAGGAACTATCCGAAAGTAGAAAAGCATTTGCAAATGTAAATGAGTTTATCCAAAAATTTATTTAATTTTTTTTTAGAATCGATACAAATTATTGTACCAAAGGCTTTTAAGGAATCCCTTGTAAACCCAGGTGAACTGTTTTTGACGTGCTATGTTATCAAGGGGCAATCATATCCCGCATTGCAAAAGTTAACGCGTTTTACCGAAACCATAAGAGAAAATTCGGAAATTTGGCAAACCCTAAATATATCAATTAGAACAAGTGAGATTTTAGAAATAAACAACCCACCCGCCATTAAAACCGTGATCAATGAGCTTTTTCTATCATAGCTTAAAAAATCTTTGTTTTTAATATTTCTCTTTTCGAAAACATTACATTTCATAATTCAAAATAATAAATATCATGATTAATTTCAATAATTAAAGATAATAATGAAAATAAATATTGAAAGAGTGACTTAGAAAATGACAATAATAACAACGAAAAAGCCTTTTGAAGAGGTTTTGGGTGCTTTAAAGAACGTAAACAAAATCGGGCTTGTTTCTTGTGGCAGTTGTGCGGCAATGTGTCAAACTGGTGGTACCGAGGGAGCGAAGGAAATGGCAGAGAAATTGGAGCAGGAGGGATTTGAAGTAGTAATAACAATTGTTCCTGAAGAAGTTTGTGATAATAGAGTCATGATGAAAGATTTTCGCAAAATTGACGAAGAATTAGGGGAAATAGATGCGATACTGACATTAAGTTGTGGTTTAGGGGTGGCAAGTATTACTCAAGTTCTTTCTAGAAAGCATCCAGATATCCCTGTTTTTATTAGTAATAATACAGAATTTATGGGAATGACAGAAAGGATCGGTAGATTCTATATGCGCTGTCGTGGATGCGGAGATTGTTTATTAAATGAGACAGGTGGAATTTGTCCAATCACAACTTGTGCTAAATCACTTATGAATGGACCATGTGGTGGTATGGTTCGCGGCAAATGTGAAGTTGGTAACTATGAAAAAGATTGTGGTTGGGTGTTAATTTTCAATCGATTAAAAGAATTAGGAAGATTAGACTTATTTACTAAATTAAGAGACCCAGCAGATTGGAGTGAATCAGGTCATCAACGAGAAGTAGTTTGGAGGTAAAAAAAATGACAGAACAGAAAGTATACTCAAAATTAGGAGAGTTGATTGCAAAAGGAGAATTTGTCTTAACAGGCGAACTTGAACCAGAAAAAACATGTGATCTTTCTCACACGATCCAGGAAGCAAAAGAAATGGCACCTTATGTTGTCGCTGCAAACGTGACCGATAGTCCTTTAGCAATAGTTACCATTAACTCAATGGCAGCATCACATATTATCCAAAGAGAAACGGGTTTGGAATGTGTGTGGCAATTAACAGTAAGAGATTGGAACAAAATAGGGATTGTTGGACAAATTATGGGTGCTCAAGCATTAGGTTTACACAATATTCTTTCACTTACAGGTGATCATACAGCATTAGGTGATTGTCCAGAATCTAAACCCGTCTTCGATTTAGATTCAGCAACACTAATAAAACTTGTAAGAGAAATGGTTGATACAGGGGCGATTAATGGGCATGAAATTGAACATCCCCCTAAATTTCATGTAGGAGGTGCGGCTAATCCTAACGCAGATCCTATGGAATCAGAAATATTGAAAATTGGTAGGAAAGCTGAAGCAGGAGTAGAATTTATACAGACTCAAGTGGTTTACGATATAGATATGACAGCTGAGTTTTTAAGGGAAATCAAAAAATATAATGTACCTGTGTTTCTTGGAATTTTTCCTATGAAAAGTTATGGGATGGCGAAAGGATTTGATACGTTTGTTCCAGGTGTTGATGTACCCAAAGACATTCTTGCAAGATGGAAGCAAGTTAAAACAAATGTCACCGATAAGAAAGAACAAAAAGAGATGTATGATCAATTAAATTATGAATTTTTCAAGCCATTCATTACTGAATTAAAGTCAAAAGGGTTGTTAGCAGGAGTCCATTGTATGGCAGTACACTATACCCGTATCTTCCCTAAATTGATTGAAGTTATCAAAGCTTAAACTGATTAGGTAAAACTAAATCAATTCTAAATCTTATTCATTTACTTTTTCTTTTAAATGAGAAGTTTTAAATTACCAATATTTACTTTAAACAAAAGCTTCACCAAATTTAATTTTTTAACCGAAAGAAATTCCTCCTGATTTCGTTATTAAACTAAAATCTTCCCACACATAACTTGTATCAATCATAGTAGGAGAATTGCAACTGTCGCAGTTTTCTGTTTCTTTTAGATATTGTTGAAATCGTGGTAAATCCATGGCTTTTTTAACAGAAACTTCTCGCAAATTTGCTATTGGCTTATCTAATCTTAGACAATCTTCTACATCACCATTAGAATTAACATACATGAAGACTTTTCTAGCATGACATCGATAAGGTCTTTTACCTCCGATAAAATGTTTCAAATACATTTCTGAATTTAATATATGAGATCCATTCTTTTTTGATTCCAAGATTCTTGAGAAGGCATCACTTATTTCTTGCTCCGTTGCAGAAAGTTCTCCTTTTTCATCTACATCCCCCGTTGAATAATGGCGTATCGTATTTATCACATTAAATGCTATGGGAACCTCTACTTTATCACCGAGCGCAATCATTTCATCAACGCGATGAATGTTATACTTACTAATAGAAAAACTAAATTGTAAAGAGATATGAGGATAATCTTTTTTAATCAAATCCACCGATTCCATTATTTTGTCATATAATCCGGGTAAAGCTCTAATTTTATCATGTTCTTCTTGTACAGGGGAATCAAGAGACATAAGAATAAGGTTAAGATCATCCCCAAATTCGGAGATTCGTTTAGGAATAAGATAACCATTGGTAACCATTCCTATAAAGGCAAAGTGAGCTTCATATTTGGCAAATTTTATAATGTCTGTGATGTCTCGACGTAATGTAGGTTCACCCCCCCAAAGAAGAGTTATAAAAAAGCCTGCTTCTCTCGCTTCCAAATAAATACGATTAATTTCTTCTAGTGATAATTCGTTTTTAGCTGAATTATCTTTCCAAAGACAAGACTCACAGTCACAATTACATCGTAATGTCGTAAGGAAATGAAAAATGAATGGTCGACCTCCACTATCCTTTGCTTGTTTTGCTGCTACAGCCAATCTGGCAAATAGTTTTTTTTTTTGCCGCGTTATTTCTTTAGCTGTTATTTTTTGTTCCATAAAGGTCATTTATATAGTAATATATTTATGTGTTATCAGAAAAGTGTAGAAGAAATAAGGCAAATAATTGCCAAATTATCATAAAAATAATCTACACTTTTTTTTAATTAAGTAATTATAATTTTCTTTTTAGAACATTTTTTCCAGCAATTTTTTTAATTTAGCAGGTGGGAATTTTGGCACTCTGTTAAATGTTAATAATCCATTTACTTCTTGAAACTGGTCATAGAGTTCAGTATAACAAAATCCTTGAATCCAACTTTTTCTTTTCTCAAATTCTTTAAATAAATTTATAACTTTATTGAATAGTTCTTCCCCATTCTTTAATAAATCTCCATATCCCCATTTGTTTCCGATTTTTTCATCAAGCTCATATCCAAATCCACCTATTTCGCTGTAAATTATTGGTTCCTCTTTATATTTAAATGGTTTTAAATAAACTTTAGGGAATGCTCGTTTATGATTTTTTATTTCATCTTCAAAAAGTTTCGGTAATTGCTTGATATCAGAATAGAAATGGCGTGAGCAAATATCTGTTTCTGTATGCCACCATCCATCATCATCGATGACTAATCTCGTAGGATCAATGGATTTTATTAAGTAATAGAGAGAAAGTGTGTAAAATGCTCTTTTAGAATCTCTCCTTGATCGGGATCGAACGCCCCAGGACTCATTTATAGGCACCCAAATAATTATTGAGGGATGATTATAATCACGTTCAATTTCAGTGATAAATTCATTTAAAAGCCTTACTTGTGAATCTATAGTAAATACAAATGAATTCCCAATCTCACCCCATACTAAAACACCCATTCTATCACACCAGTATAAAAATCGAGGATCGAATGCTTTCTGATGCGTTCTTAACCCATTAAACCCAAAATCCTTTATAAATTGTATATCTTTTATTATATCTTCTTCTGAGGGTGCGGTGTATAATCCTCCAGGCCAATAACCTTGTACTAAGAATAATTTTTGATAAATTAGGTTATTATTAAGTAAAATTTGTTTATTATAAGATGATTTTAAATCCGATATTGAGATTTTCCTCATACCAAAATAACTTCTAACTGTATCATAGATTATTCCTGTTTTTTTATTATGAATCGAAAGGTGAAGATCATATAAATTCGGGTTATCAACATCCCAGAGGTATAACATCTTCTCAGGGATTTTAATTTTAAATTTGAAGCGATCAGCAGTTTTTGGGAACAATCTTCCATCAAGTTGAGTAATAGTTCCTCGTTCAAATTTACTTAAAAAATCTAGACTAATTTCCTCTTTGGCAATATTCTGTTCATTAAATGATGTCTCTATGAGTAAGAATATATCTGAAAATTCGGTTCCATGAATATTGAATTCAACCATTAATTCAGATTTATCTATATCAGGAATGAATTTCAACTTTTT
>JAHLWJ010000453.1 GCA_019057975.1 Promethearchaeota archaeon
TACAATGGAGTCTTATTAACCCTTTATATAATGCATGCAGTAGAAACGAAAAGGAAGTATGTCGGGTTATAGATTTTGGAAAAAAAATTGAAAATCTATGGAATGATAATATAGACTCTTTATCGAAAAAATTAGTGGCTCTTGAATGTGTAGGGGAGGGGAGAAACGGTGCACAACCCAATAAGTATGTGAGATTAGCAACCCTCTATTTGAGAAAGGAATTTCAACTTAATTCTAATATATGCTCTCATTGCAAAAAAAAAGATTATTGTAAGCAAGATGGGAATAATAATTTTCATAAATTGGATGCAATAATGAGGATACTTTACCAGATTAGATGCAATTTATTTCATGGTGATAAACCTGAACTAATAGGATCTCAAGGAGTACGAAATAAAGAATTGGTTCGTATTGGTAATGAGATTTTAACTCATTAGTTAATTACCCAGATTTATGATAACGACGATTAATATTCTTATTTCTCAACAAATTCATCTATTTTTTTAACTTTCTCTAATTTCGGATCTGCTTTTTTTATACAAGGATTAGGCCATAATCTTAAAATACTCTTTATTAATATTTTGGCTCTCTTTTCAATTTCATCTTTATCCCATTTATCTATTTTTTGAAAAAATTTATTTAGCTTCAAATTACTTTCTTCTAATTTCTTCTTTTTTACATTGTAAGGTTTATTGGACATGTCGATATTATAACCTGAAAGTGTTAAATTTCCAATGGTATGTAATAATTCTTCATGAATTTTTTGCCAGTCAACACCTAACATTTTCATCCAAACTTTACCATTTTTATCATCCTTGATTGTTTGTGGCATTAGGTGCTCAATAGATAAATCATCAAATTTTACAGTTTCTTTTGGACTTAGTTCTTTTTCAATTGTTTTGAGAATTAAGAATGCTTTATCCCTATCTCTTTTATATAGTTCAAAATTATATAAATTTGGTTCAAAAACTTCGTCTCCAGGCCAACGTTTCTTACAGAAATATTCAATAAATGACTGCTTTAGTTCGGTGTCCTTTAATGCATTTATAGCAGATGGAAAAGTTCGGTGATAACCTCTTGTAGTTTCTCCACATATTGATCTACGAATAACAAAACTTTCTAAATTGAGTAGCATCTCTTGAAACTCTCTCTCAGAAATTTCTTTCACCTTCCATCTATTTAGAAGATGTAGTATTAGAGGATATGAAGTTCCTATATTTAAATATTTAATTCTCAAAAGAGATTCCGCTAATTCTTTCGGCGCTGTATTAGGTTTATGAATCCATTTATAAAACTCAGCATATTTTTTTAAATCTTTGAGTAAATCATTAAGATTTTCATATTCTACTTTTTTAAATCGGAAGTATACTCCATTTTTTTTAACATATGAACCATTTCGCATTAAATAATGACGATAAAATGTAGTGAGTTTTCTTGCATTAAAGTCAATATCTCTAAGGGTATTTTCAAATGGAATCCATTTTTTTATATTAAATTCATCTTGTCCTTCTATATTTAATTGCATAAACACATAATTTCTTATAAGATCAGATTCTTCTAAATTTAACCCTCTCTCATTTAATGTTTCGAAAATTGTAAATGGATTGTCCTTTTCTTCAAGAGTAATTGTCACTAATGGTAATTGCCCCATAATTATATTTCGGAGTTTATTAAGATTCTCTAGAGAATCATCTTCAGATTCTTTAAGAAATTTTTCTATTTTCTTATTAAAAAATTCAAAGGATTTTGAAATTCTTTCCTTTTCCTCTTCCTTCTCAAATTCTTCATTGTTAATTATTTTAACTAAAAGCTCTCTATCATCTCCACGAGAGATCACTTTATATACTTCTCTTCCTTTCTTATATTTGTTTATTAGATATGTTTCCTGAATTTCATCAGCGAATTTTGATAGATCTTCTCTTTTTTTCGTTTTTCCTATGGTTCTCGCGTGATTTCTTATCATAGCAAGAATTATCGCAATTGTCACGATTCTCTGTTGACCATCAATCAACACATAATTTGGAATTTTACCTGGTGAAAGTTTTTTTGCCAGAAAAACAAATGTACCAATGAAATGTTCTTCCTCAGCAGCTTCTGGATCCAAGAGATATTCAAGGTCACGCCATAATTCTTTCCAATGTTTTTGTTCCCAAGAGTATGTCCTTTGAAAGACAGGGACAATATATTGTTTTTCTCCTCCATAAATTGATCGTAAATAATCATCATCAGCTTTCATTTTTAATAATATCCATTTTTTATACTTAAATGATCTAGTTAAAATTTCTCTTTTTTTGTTAATTAATAAAATAATGTGTTTATATTTGTATTCTAATTTTTCTACTACAGATACAATTTTTCTTTAAATAAATTCGCCTATATTTACAATAAAAACACTTTCAACAATGAAAGTGTGGATTAATTGATAGGTAAAAATGGTGATGTGAAATTTATTCTCTTGAAATAAATCAAAAAGAAAACGACAATAGTAATCTTGTTATCGTAAAGTTTCTCAACATCGTCATTGATGAAAACAAGGACCATTTAGCCATAAGTGAGTTTTTAGAAAAGAATTAGTAATATAGATTCTTTCTTGATATAAATTGACAAGCACGATGATTAGGAACTTTTATTCTTTTTCAAAAGATAACTGGGGTTGTTGGTCTTCCTCAAATACAATGTAGACTTGAGAATTCTTTTCAAGAATATCAAGTCTTAACTTTAATCCAATAAATTCGAAGGAAATGTCTAAATGGGTTATAATCACGCCGTCTGCTCCGTCATCAAGCAATTTACTAATCATCCTATCATATGCGGGGAGATGTTTAAATGCCGACACGCCTTCATCTTCGAACCATTGAACGGTATCTTTCAATGGATAAATAGAAAGTTCAGGAATTTTGATAAAAACGATGATTAGCAAGATTATGCGGCCTTTGTAGATGTAGCATATACAAGACCATTCTTAGATTTATTAACTTAACTTATTGGCTTAAATCTAGATGAGTCAAAAATAGCTCCAGAGACGATTGATATGATGATGCTTTAAGATTGGTACTTGTTAATTTAGTCCATTCCCTACAGTTGATGAAAACATTTTTTTGAATTTTTTAAGAAGAGTTAGAAAACTTTCAGAATTTCGTATTAAGAATTCCGGATCAGCATATCTCATTTTATCGGCATTTCTTTCAAAGAATTTAATTATCCCATAAGACGATTTTAATAATCTATTGCGTTTAAGCGGGTCTTCAAGAAGATAATTTCTTTTTCCTTTAATCATGTTCCATTCTTTTAAAGGATTGTCTATCAGAGATACTTCTCCGTGGTGAATATCAACAAAACGAAAAAATTTTAATAGAAAACACTTTACAAGAAATTCTTTTGGTTTAAATTTATCGCCTTTAAAAAGTTTTACTGCTTCATATAATTTTTTTAAATTATATATACCTTCTTCTCTAATAAAAAATAAAATAGTGGTAAACAGCTCTTTATCTGAAAAATTTTCAATGAATGGTTCAATTTGCTTAAGGAAAGATATCGCTTTCTCAAATTCCTTAATTATTAATGGCATATTGAGATAAGCCTCCTTTATTTCGTTAAAGAATAGATAACTGTTAATTTGAGTAATCTTACCATTATTTTTAGTGTGTAAATAGCCTAAATGTTCAAAATCATTTACATTATCATATATCTCCTTGCTAATTGGTCCAAATCTATTCATTTCGAAAAAATAATAAAATAAATTTCCGATAATGGATTTAGAAATAAATGAATATTTTATTAGCTTATAGCGGTCAATATCATTAATTTTAACAATTAATAATTTTAAAAATAGCTTCTTTATGTAGAGGTTATTTCTAGACATTTGTAAGTATATATCAATTTTGTTATAAAAAGTACTCTTTTATTACTTTATCATTAAACACAGTAATGACCGAATTATTTCTATATTTGCATAAGAAGAGGGGAAGTAAATAGACCATAAGTACTATTTTATGAAGATTTATGTTTTTAAATATTTAGGCATTTATCTGATTTTTTTT
>JAHLWJ010000454.1 GCA_019057975.1 Promethearchaeota archaeon
TTAATTGGATTTGGACCTAACTTTCTAACCGTCTCAGTTATTTTAGTAGCAGCTTCAGCAAATTCACGTCCCATAGCTGAAGACATATAAAATATATCGACTCTTTCTTCTTCCAAACCTAACTCTTTTAATATCCTCTTAACCTGCTTAATTCTTTTAGCTGCTTGCAGATTTCCAGTTCTATAATGACAACAACCTTCCAAACATCCCGCCACGATTCCTCCATCAGCTCCCATTTCAAACGCTTTCAACATATATATTGTTTCAAATTTTCCAGCACAAGGTAGTTTAATTATCTTAACATTTGGAGGATAATTCATTCTCATAGAACCAGTAAGGTCAGCTGCAGCATATGCACATTGATTACAACAAAAAGCTATTATTTCAGGTTCAAAATTACTCATACCAACTCCTTCTTAAAAAGAGCTTCAATTTTTGGTATAACTTGTTCATCCTTATAATTCATCAGGCTAATAGCACGAACTGGACAAACTCCTACACAAATACCACATCCATAGCAGTTAGTAACCTCAATCTGAGCTACTCCATTTTCATTTATAAATGGAACCTGATATGGGCATATTCTTACACAGTTAAGACAAGCAACACATTTGTCCTGGTCAACAACAGAAACTTCTCCTCCAGCAAGAAGTTCTTTTTGGGAAAGTATAACTGTTGCTCTTGAAGCAGCTGCTTGTGCTTGTGCTACGACTTCTCCTATATGTCTTGGAGTATGAGCTAATCCGCACAGGAAGAAACCCTCTGAAGCAAAATCAACTGGTCTCAATTTGGGATGCGCTTCCTCATAAAATCCCTGTTCTATCAATGATACTCTTAAAATCTTAAATAGTTCCTCATTGCTGGGGGAGGGAATTATACCTCTACTTAATAAGAGAAGATCACAATCTATTAAAAATTCTCTTCTCAAACTCAGGTCAATAGTTTTTACTCTAACTTTACCATTCATCTCAGGTAATACTTCTGGCTTATTATTATCGTCATAGCGTAGAAAG
The DNA here is from genome assembly GCA_019057975.1 of Promethearchaeota archaeon. The sequence goes on from JAHLWJ010000454.1 coordinate 1,014, forward strand.
ACAATTCCCATATCCCTTGCTTTGGTATAATATTGTTCTAAAAAGCCATAAGTCATAATGTCTTTATATAATATAACTATTTCTATATCAGGGTTAATCTCTTTTAGTCTGAGAGCGTTCTTTATAGCTTCTCCACAACAAACTCTACTACAATATGGATGCTCTTCTGTTCGAGAGCCAACACATTGTATCATAACGACTTTCTCTAATTGCTCTGGGTTAATTTCCTTTTCTACTAATTTATGCTCAAATTCTAATTGACTTAAGATTTTATTATTTGCTCCATAACCATAATCAGTTCCCTGATACTCTTCACCACCAGTTGCTACTATTAGTACTCCATGTTCAATATCAATCTGTTCAAACTCTCCATCTTTAATTCTGCGCTTTATTTTTGACTTAAAGTTCCCAACAAAACCAGCAATATGAGTTAATTCAGAATTTGTTAAAAGAGTTATATTTGGATCTTTTCCTATTTTGTTTATAAGTTCTTCTACAAATTTTTTTGGTTGCTTTCCTTCAAAATCATATTCTATTCTCTTAGCAAGACCACCTGGCTCATTTTTCTTTTCAATTAACACTACTTCAAAACCTTGTTTGCTGATTGTTAGAGCAGCAGTCATTCCCGCAACTCCAGCTCCCAAAATAAGGGCTTTTTTATTAATGGGGATAGAAAATAATTCTAAAGATTCTAAACTGGCTGCTCTTGCTACGCTCATCCTGATTAAGTCCTTTGATTTTTCTGTCGCTTTTTCTGGTTGATTAGAATGAACCCAGCTGCATTGATTTCTGATGTTTGCCATCTCAAACAAGAATTGATTTAATCCAGCATTTCTTAAACTTTCTCTAAACAATGATTCATGAGTTCTTGGACTGCATGAGGCAACAACTACTCTGTTAAGATTATTTTCTTTTATGATTTGAGATATTTGTTGCAGACTATCTTGAGTACAAGCATACTTCATGTCCTCGCAATAAACCACGTTTGGCAATTTTTCACTATATTTTTTTACAGAATTGATGTCTACAACTCCAGCAATGTTGTTTCCACAATGACATATGAAAACACCTATTCTTGGTTCCTGACCAATAACATCCAACTCTTCAGGAAATATTTTTTTCTTGACCAATGTCCCTCTTTTTGATGATAAGAGAGCTCCAGCTAAACCAGCAGTAGCACATCCCTGTGTAACAGATTCTGCTATATCCTTTGGTTCTGAGAAAGGACCGCAAACGTATATTCCATCTCTTGTAGTTTCCACAGGTGAATATCTATCTGTTTTACAGAATCCATACTTATTTAAATCAAAATCTATATTTTTGGATAGTACTTGAGCATCAACTGGTGGTTCTACTCCAGTTGATAGAATAACTAAATCATACTCATCGGTTTTCAATGAGTTCTCTTGCACAGAAGTTACAAATAGATTATGAGTTAATGGATCTTCTTCTATAGATGATGGCATGGATCGAATATATTTTACCTTGTATTTATCCCTGGCTCTATTATAGTACTGGTCAAACTCTTTCCCATATACCCTTATGTCCATATAATAGATTGATACATCGATTTCAGGAATATGTTCTTTAATCATTATTGCTTCTTTGGTTGCCTGCATACAACAAACAGAGGAACAATAATCTCTTTCTTTATTTCTTGACCCAATACATTGAATAAAAGCAATCCTTTCTGGCTTCTTACCATCGGATAATCTCTGAATATGACCTAAAAATGGACCTGATGAATTCATTATTCTCTCAAATTGAAGAGCTGTAATTACATTAGGGTATCTTCCATAACCAAGTTCTTTTAATTTGCTTATATCTGATTGTTCAAATCCTACTGCTAAAATTAAGGCACCAACATCTAAATTAATTAATTCTTTCCTATCCTCAAAGTTTATTGCACCCGTTGGACATATTTTACTGCAAGCTTCACATTTTCCCATTGTTAAATATCTGCAATTAGGTGCATCTATAACTGGAACATTGGGATCTGCTTGTGGAGAGAATCTGTAAATAGCCTTTCTTTGAGATAGTCCCAAATCAAATTCATTTGGTAATTTAACTGGACATGCTTTCTCACACTGACCACACCCAGTACATTTGTCTAAATCAACATATCTTGGATTTCTTTTAATTGTAACCTTAAAGCTTCCAGCATAACCGTCGACCTTTACTACTTCACAAAGTGTCATTGTCTCGATATTTCGATGTCTTATACATTCAACTAATTTGGGAGCAACTATACAGGTGGCACAGTCATTGGTAGGAAATGTTTTATCCAACTGTGTCATTTTTCCACCAATTGATGGTCCCTTCTCCACTAAATAAATCTTATATCCAGAGTCAGCTAAGTCCAGTGAAGCTTGAATTCCTGAAACACCAGCACCTATAACCATTACTGCGCCAGTTTTGGATATTTTTTTTATCAAATTTTGTTCATTTTGTAATGACAATCTGAAGCCTTTGTTTAGGTTATTAATTTTATTTATATATATACTGAATTTTACTTTAAAAAAGAAGGAAACTTAGAAATTATTTTAAAAAATACAAATTCAAAAGTTTTAAGGCAACATCATTAAATTATACAGAAAGCCAATAAAATCGTAAACTAAATTTAACTCAAAAAATAATTATTAAAATTTTCTAAAATCTTTTAGAATTCTGATATTAATATGTTTTTATAAAATAAATAACCTTAATATTTCTTTGAATTGGTAAAAATAGTTTATACTATTTATAAATTAAATCTATGTTTTTGAACTATTTACTGCACAAATTTCTCGAGTAAGCTTTTAAGTATAAATATAAAGCTAATTTTAAATTAAATATTGAATTGTATTTTTATATTTTTTAATATTAGAATATTTATTACTATTTTTGTTAATAATTTAAAGATATTTGGCTACGATTTTAAATATAATAATATTTAAAGTTACTTTTATTTTAAGAAGGAGGGAATGATGTTAATTGTTGCTGAGAATGTTAATATAAGAAATACAAAAATAGGTACTTCTA
>JAHLWJ010000455.1 GCA_019057975.1 Promethearchaeota archaeon
TTTTTAATTCATCAAATTGAAAACTCAAAAACAAAAATAAAACTAAATTAAGTTAAGCAAATTTTTGAAAGTCTTGGAACATAATACAGAAATTGAACTTACTACTCCAGCAACTATATTGTCAGTACTTTTAGACTTAAAAGTAGATTTATTAAAAAATAAATATATTTAATATTTTATATTTCATAGAGACTTAATTTTATGATTTAAAGTTCTAATTTGAAATTAATATTAATTTATTTGAAAATTGTTTAGTTTTCCTAGGAATTCTGAGATTATATCATACAACTCAATAGCTCTCTTTTCAATATTATTACTATCAAAAGAAATTTCTTTAGTTTGTATTAAATATTGTTGTAAATCTTGTTTAGAAAAGGGTAATAATTCATTTTTGATCAGATAATTTAAAAATAAAGTAAGGTCTTTAATTTCTGGATGAGTAATTCTACAAGTCTGAAGATATGACTCGTATAAATTCGAGAAAAATTCAGGGATTATATTTTCTCCAATTTCCAATGAATCTATAAAACTTTCTTTATTATTAGAGCTATACATCTGAAATAAATTCCACATGGCTTCGGATATTTGTATAGATAACATTTCTTGATATTTCTCTTTATCAATAATCTCTTTATTGGTCTTTTCGTGAAACACATTTAGTAGATTCGAATCTGTTGTAGTATTTTTCTCAATAACATCAACAATTATGTCTGATCTTACATTTTCTTTAGTCTCAAAATAATCTTGTAAAGCCTCTTGATATTGAGGTCCAACAGCATAGGAAGTTCTAATGGATTCTGAACCACCTGCTCTTTTAGGATGGTTTTCTACTAAATATCCTTGTTTTACAAGAATACCGAATATTTCATCTCTAATTTCTTTGATCTGGGCATTACCTTGAACAGTTTTTGCTGCCTTTGGACCAATATATTTTAAAAGTTCACTTTTTAATTTTCCTTTGTGTAAATTTCCAACCTTATCAATTGAGCCTACTGTCTTAAGAAAATGTATTACTTCGTTAATATAATTTGCATAAATTCCAAAATCTTTCTCGAATATAGTCTTTCTAGCTCTATTTAAGAGTTTTCTTTCAGAAATTGCTAACCTGTACCCTTGTTTTTCCATATACTTCACAATTTGATCATGAGTTAAAGGCATAGTTTTATCAAGATTACTATAACTGACTTTTCCGGGAAAAGGTTGATAGATATCTGATCTTCTCACAATAATCTCATCATTTTGCATATTCATTAGATAATCAATTTGATAAGTATTATTTCGTTTAGAACTATAATATCCTGTACCTTGGAGCTCTTGCAAATTCATTTGGTTTTTTAAGACAGCTAAATCTCTTTTGTCATTTGCCCTAAACGTGATAATATTTTGAAAATAATTAAAAACATGAGGATGAAGATATCGGATTTGATTTGCTGAAAAAATTAATCCAAATCCTCGTTGAAGTAGTGGCTCAATGAATTTATCAATTTTCCCATAATTTGTAGGTCCATAATTGGTATCAATATAATAAGAGTCGAAGAATAAATCAATATGAGGAATAATAATAATTTTTTTATGGTATTCTTCTGAATTTTCAATGAAATGTATAAATTTAGAAAGAATTATAAAAGTTATAAAAGTCTTTTTGTCTAAATCTTTAAGTATTGAAAGATCGATTATTACAGTTTTATCATTTCTAAGGAAATCTATAGGATTAATATGATCTTCATATTCGAGAGCAATGTCCGAAAAAATTTGACTTTGATCTATAAAATCTTTCAATAGTGATAATAAACTATTTGAATAAAAAGGTTTGCTTAGTTTTTGTTTTACTTGAAGATCCAAGGTAATTGAGGATAAATCTAGCTCATCACTTTTAGAAATTGTCTCTTTTAATATATCAATATTCCTTTTCTGCTCCTTAAAAGCCATAGCGAATACATCGTAGAAAAGGTTTAAATATTCAAAATTATTTTGATCATACTTAATTCCTGAATTCTTTACATCAATACTAAATGAGCTTCCTAGTTTAAAGTGTAAAAATTGTTCTTGGTAAATTGTTTTGTTAAAGAATTGAATTAATTTCGACCATCTTCCAGTATAATCAAAAATGACACATGGGATATTTAATTTTACTAGTTCTGTTACAATTTTCATTGTTGCATGTTCTCTGTAAGATGGAATGCCATTAGTTATTAATAACTGCTTTGCTTGCTCAGACGTAAATCCTAAGGGTATTTCTTCTTCTAAAAATTCTGTATTTATTGTTTGACCAATTGTAATGAAATTCTTTAATTGCAAAGGTGTATTAAATTCTGCAGCAATTCTTGTATCGATTCCTTTTTTAAACTCACTTGCTATTTTCGCAAGCTCTATCAAACTTTTGCCTTGAAAGTATACATAATTCAGATGAGAACCATTCAACGGAAAGAGATGATTTTTTACACACTCACTAATAAATCCAGTAATTAAAAGTTGATTTTTTAATTCTACAAGCTTAAAGCTTAAAAAGTTATCTTCAAATGTTCTCTTCAAGATTTTCGCATTTGTAGATAATTTCTTCTCTAAAGCAACGAAATTCTTTAATTGTAGGTTATCTGTGAATATATAAGAGGTGGTTGATATAGTTAACATAGTTTTCCAGACACCAGATCTCATGTCTAACCATTTTTCAAATTCAATATCAGGGTGTTTCACATATTTCGCAGAAGGATCATCCAATTTATTATATAATATGCCTTCAAGACTTTCATAAGTTTTTTCATTTAATGATTTCAGACATTCTTTTGAAAAAATGTCAGCCTTTATTGGAGCAGCTTGTAAATTATAATTGAAACTAATTTTATGATTACCAATTCCTCTGATAAACTTATCAAAATAAGTTAAAGTTGGTTGGTTAGCAAATTTGAGATTGAAAATCTTTGAAGCAACTAACAATTGATTATCAATATGAGTAAAAATCACATCTCTAAGTTTGTTTGTTCGGTAAAATTTCACATTAACAAAGGGATTTATTTGAGTTATTTTTTTATTGGGAGATAACCGCTTTTTTGAAAAATAATATAGAATTTCTCTCCACCAGATAAAAATAATAGAGATATCTAAAACCAAGTTGATGAAAATAACAATTAGTATTGATAGATTGAAAGAAATTAATAAAAATGAGAAATAAACTACAAGAAAAGATAAAGTGCTTGTTTTAAGTAATGTCTGTAACAATTTAGTTTTTGATTCAAAATGATTCGATTCTTTCTCTACAGGTTGAATTGATGGATTATAAAAAAATGTTCTAATAGCATTAATTAAGTCATTTCCATCTAATAAAGAGACTTTTGTATGATGAAAATTGGCACTAAAATTAGATTTAAATTCATTAGAAAAATCCTCTATTGTTTCTATAAGATTTTCTAACCTAATTTTAGTTAAAATTCCATTCGCGCTATAATATACACTGAAGTAAATTGAAGTCTGAAATGATTCTGACTGCGTTTTAATTTTATCTGAATTTGTTGAGACCTCTAAGATTGGATTTTGAACTACTTGATATGTATATTGTATTTTCGCTTTATTTAATGCTTTAATAAATTGATTTAATGTAGGATAGACATTTACTGGAAGGATCTCAACTTTAAATATTCGTATCGCAACGGATAATGAGTCTTTTTTATTTATTATTAGAATTGTCGCTGGATCTTCTTGTATATTCCAAAAATCAATGTTCTTAAATGGATGAAAGGGTGAAAGACTATGAAAAAACAAAAACTTCAGATTTCTTAAACTGAAGAAGTTATCAGAAAAAGCAACAATAAAAAGGAGAAAGGTAAATATGCTTAATCCAAGTGTAATAATTAAGTTATTAGTTAATAAAAAAGTCGAAAATGATAAAAATAAAAGAATTATCATTAAGGAAAGTGATTTTGCTAAAGAGATCTTTGAATTAATATCTTTATAAGATGGATTTAATTCCCATATATCTAGGTAATTTGAAGATAAATCTTCTTCATTAT
>JAHLWJ010000456.1 GCA_019057975.1 Promethearchaeota archaeon
GAGTGTCAAAAGTGCCAAAATTGAAATATCCGAACCGACTCCCGATACTCCCGATTTTAAATGTTAAAATTTCTCTCCTAATTGATTTTTTTCTTATTAAATTCTTTAAATTTCCTACAAGAAAAGATATTAATTGTTAATTTAAATAATTGCTTTATTCTTTTATATCCTCTAACTTATACCAATAGATTACATTTGTTCTAAAAAATTCAGAATATTCTAATTCAACCATAAGACCGCCAGTATTTCCTGAGACATTAAAGTAAATATTGCCAATTAACTTTACTCCTGGTGGCCACTTCTTATTTTCTCCTGGAGATAGGCTATCTATTTTACTCCAAATACTCTCACCAATAGTAAGGCCACCGCTACCTGAAAATCTATTATCCTCACTATCCCACACCTTACTGGAAATTATAGGCATATCAAGATCTATTGCATCTTGGATTTCATCTGTAGTATTCTCAAGCGTTACACTAATAACTACAAAAGGATAGTCTAGCTGTTTTTCCATCCAAACTTTATTTAATGTTAGTCTAAGACCATTAGGAAAATCTATAGGCTCTCCTATTTTCCACTCTACTTTAGGTATCTTTCTCCCTAATTTTGTTTCTCTATATTCCGTTTCACCGTTTTTTTCTATGTCCTTCACTACCTCAGCCGTTTCTTCTTCTGTAGGTTTAGACACCTCTTCTCTTGGATGCTCAACACCACAAGCTAAGACAAAGTTAAATATAAGTATAAAAACTAAAAGGGGGATAACATATTTTAATTTTTCATTTACTCCTTTATTTTTCATTTTTATATATCTCCATATGACTAAAATAATTTTTTATAGAACCTTTTTTCATCATCTGTCTTCTTTTAAGTTTAATAAATATTATATCTTTTTAATGCTAAAAAACACGTTAAATTACCTATAAAACACGCTTCTAAAATAAAAATCAATAAGTATCTCATCTTTTTTGCTATTTTGTTATAATATTTTTCTCTGCTTAGCTTTTCCCCCCTACCCACTTATCTCCATCATAATTAAATGATCTTGGATATCCACATGCGTTCCAAATAGAATTAAAACAGGGTCTTAAAACATCTTCCGCACTAACTTTATAATTATCAATTAGAACTTCTGGTATTAATAAGACATCTCTATCAATCTTTTGCAATTCATCAATTGGAATTGTTTTAGAATACTCTATAAAATATCCTTTGACCCCTTCTAAAACTAAAAAGATAAATATTGGTGGTACAACACCTAAACCTTCTAGTGTAGAAAGATAAGTATTGAGTGCATCTATTAATTTTTTTTCAAAAGCAATATGGGGTATAAATTTTTTATCATAATACTCCTCAGATCTTAATCCATCTACAGCTTCAATAATCCCATTTCTAAAAAGCTGAGTATAAGAATAAACCCTTCCTTTTCCATCTGAATCATAAGTTAAAAATCCATCAATGTTATATCTTTTATCTGATATAGGACCACGTATTGGTTTAATTTTTGCAGGATTAAGTGCTATTTTAGTTATGTCATAACTTTTGGCCGGAGTAAATGAAATAATTGGTAATAGATGAAGGACTGTTTTAGCTTTAAAGTAGAAAGGTACAGGTGTTTCATTAGCAAATATATTTGCTAATCTTTTCTCTCTGAACCCCCTAATCCTGTCTATAATACTCTCAGACATATTAAAAGCAATTCTCAACTCTGCTACATCTAATTTATATCTCCCATTTGAACTCCTTGAATAAAACTTATCATGACCCTTAAAAGTAACACGATGAGGACTGATCCAACTTTTAGGAACTATTATTATTAACACCGTTTTTGAATTTGAAAGTGAAACTGGTTTAATATTTATTGAGAGTATTCTTGGTTTAATCCCGTTTCTTATTATGTTGTCCAACCTTGTAATTTCTTGATCTATATTTCTTATATTCAAACCCTCTAATGTTTTGGGTGTTCCCGTTTTTCTATCTTCAATAATGCCATATATTAAGTCACCACCACTAGCGTTTGCAAAAGATGAAACATCTGCAAGAAATTCTTTTTTATCGGAGTCCTTATTACCTGGTAACTCTTGTTTATACTCTAATGTTTTTTTCTCTAATACTAAGTTATCTATTAAAGATTGCAAGTCTCCTTCAGAAATTTTATCAATGTCTTTTTCAATCATTCCCTCCCCTTTTTTTTGTGTTTAATTTCGCCTAACACATTTTATATTATATGTTTAATTAGTATTAATTTTTTGATAAATCGATTTTACACTATAAATTACTCTTTTATTCTTTCAGTAATAGCCCCCAAAACTTACATAGTTAATTTTTTAAAATCAATTTTCATTTTTTGCTCCATAAATAAAAGCAAATATAACTAACAACAAAAGATAATATAGCTAGAACTAACCCTAATTCAGAACCTTTAAATATGAACTAATAAAGCTCATATAAACCTATTATTATTGATATAACAAGACAAACTAAAATGCCGTTTTTCATTTTCTCTTATCCTTCCTTTTATTAATCATCTCTATAGCCAATTTTGCAGCTTTTTGAACATCCTTCTTCTCATCCTTCAGGGCTTGACTGAGTGATTATAGTGCCCTTGCATCTCCTATCTTTTCAAGAGCCCAGGCTGCTCCCTCTCGAACACTTATATCTTCATCTTTCAGACCTTTGCTACAGCGGCATATCGAAATTTAATCTTTCGTTCTCTTAGATAAATATCCTTCTCTCTTTCTTGCCTCAAGTGAGACTTTACTGCTTGGTCCATCTCCTCTAGCAACTGAAACAGCCACATTTTTTCCAGCTGATCTGGCGATTTCCCCAACATCATTATTTGTGAACCCAGGACATAGCAATATTGAATCAATGTTTTCCTTCTTTACAAAGTCGCTGCATACTTCGAGAGCTTCCTCTTGGTTTTTTACAACGACAGAAAAGAGCCGATACATCTTCGTTTCAATCACGCTCCTATGCTTTTCTTTATCGGCATCAGGAGCATGAGCAAGAAATAGTGTCTTGAATGCCATGTTAACCTCCTTGTACACTGTAAAAATTTTTAATCATTGGTTTAAAGCCACCTAACTTTATATATTATTATCTCCTTTTTATAATATATGCTTTCGCTTTTGTTAAATAGCTTTTACACTATAACTTATTTATTTATTCTTTCAGTAATAGCCTTTAAAACTTTCATAGTTAATTTTTGTTGTTCAATCAATTTTCACCTTTTACTCCATAAATAAAAGCAAATATAACCAACAATAAAAGATAGTAAAGCTATAACCAATCCTAATCAAGAACCTCTTCTGTTATAATAATTTATTTATATTTTATAAGTATCACATATTTTTGTTAGTCATTATTACTGTTTTATTTGCCGTCTTTTTATAGATTAGATACCTTTTATAATTCTACAAATACCTAGAATTATTAAAAATGAACCGATAATGTAAAAGATAATTCCAACTAAATCAACTTTTCTGACTGGGTATTGAATTAATGCTGCAGGACCTGTATAAGCGCTAGGACGTTTTATATATGCTGCAACTTTATGAAATTTCCATTCACCAATTCCAATAAAGAAGATCCCAGCTGATATCAATAGTATCTGAGTGTTAGTTACTCCTTTAATTTTAACTGGAACAAAAAGTGATATTACTGAAATAACGCCTGCAAGATAAACTATAGCCTTATACCATGTATCAATTATTAAATTTCTAAATATGTCCGATATACCCATTATTACTCTACGTTAATAATATCTAAGAAGTTTTTCCCCAAGTATTCATTATAAAGTTTTTTAACATCACACAAAAATTTGATTATTATTAAAATTAAAAAAATATATTTAACAATTCTTAAATTAGATTATTTTGGAATTTAAATCTTTTCAAATAATTTCTATAATTAATCCTATATATCTAAAATAAAAAAATTAAATTCAACTATTATATTTAATGAGAATTATTATTAATTATATTTTTTATTTCTTCTCTAATA
>JAHLWJ010000457.1 GCA_019057975.1 Promethearchaeota archaeon
AAAAAATAACTAAAAATATAGCATAATTATAGTATTTATGACCAATAATGAAAACACTGTTTACTTTATTACTGGAAATAAATATAAATTCCAAGAAGTTTCCGAAATTTTCAAGAAAAAGAAGATAAAGTATGACTTAGAACAACGAGATATTAAAACGACTGAAATTCAAGCTCAAAAGTTAAAAGATGTAGCTTTATTTAAATTAAATAGTGTAAAGAACAAAATTAAAGGTTCTTTTTTTGTAGAGGATGCTGGCTTTTTTGTAGATATCCCCCTTGAAGGATTCCCCGGGGCATATTCTTCATATGTATTAAAAACTATAGGCAATGAGGGAATACTTAAATTAATTAATGATTTTAATAGGTCAGTAGCTCATTTCTCAGCAATTATTGCATTTTATTTTAAACCAATTGATAAAATTTTATTTTTTGAAGGAATGGTTGAAGGAAAAGTTTCAAAAACAATCAGAGGTAAAGGAGGATTCGGATTTGACCCTATATTTATCCCGAATATCACCCCCGATAAAACCTTTGCTGAGCTATCTACTGAGGAAAAGAATAAAATTTCTCATAGAGGTCAAGCATTAGGAAAATTATTAGAATTCTTAGTAAAGAATTGAAAAACAAAATTAGGTATAATAATTAGAATTAGAAATATTTAATTTTCTTCTATTTTTAAATAATTTAAAATTTTAAAGTAGATATCTCTTTCAGCATCCTTTTTATTTCCAAATGCATTTGATTTGAGATCCTCATGGAGTTCAATTAATACTTCTTGTGTATATCTCTCGACTATTTGCGGGTTTTTTGCTATCCAATTTGGATCATGTTCATAACCACTTTTGTCATACTCAAGTTTAATTATAATACTAGTTTTGAATTTCTCTTGTAAGAATTCTAATAATTCATTTTTATTATTTGGTATTGAATTCTCAATAATATAATCTAAATCCTCATAGAAGGGATTAATCATTTTTTCTTCAACTATAGTGAAGTTATATTTCGAATCAAAAAAAATTGCTCCACATATTGCTTCAAATACATCAGCTAAAATTCTTGTTCCCTTAACTGGTTGTTTCTCTGTTTTAAATATAAACTCCTGTAAATTCATTCTATTTGCAACATCTCTTAAGGCTTTATCGCTTTCTAAGGAGGCTTTTATTTTTGTAATATTACCAGGATCTTTTATTCCTTGATGATATAATTTTAATATAAAAACAATTTTAATAACAGCGTCTCCCAGTGTTTCTAAAAATTCATAGTCCGGTTTCCCTAATTCGTTTCCTAGCCTTGGAGTTGTTAGTGCTTCAACTAGAAGTTGCTCATTGTTAAACTTGTAATCTATAAATTCTTGGAATTTTCTTAATTTTTCTTTCATAATCTCGAGCATTTATATTTAACAATTATTTTCAGTTAAATTTAAAAATTTAGAGAAAACTTAATTTATATATGGAAAGAGGAAATAAGGATGAAATTCTCAATATGATTAAGGAGATTGAGAAAAAGAATTCAGAAATAGAGAAATATCTCTCAGGATTATCAATTTTATCAAGAAATGAGACTCTTAAGAATATAATGAATACTATAATTGAATCTAATAGCATTTTACAAGAAATAGAAAAATCTAAAGGAGAACATCTACATACAGAAGTAAAAGAGCAAGCAAATGCGTTGCAGAATCTAGTTGATAATTTTATTTCTAAAATTCAAGAAAAGCCTACAAAAAAAATCATATACTTGAGAGAGTTCCTTGAAAATTTTCCATCAATATCTAATAATGATAAGGATGTAATCATAAACTCATTAAAGGATGAAAAAAATAAAGATAAACTAAGAGAAAAAATGAGTTCCTTAGTTAGTATTTTCTTATAAATCTTAAAATTTGTAGGTTATAAACTAAATAGTTGGAGCAATATAAGTATATGTTTTATACCTCTTATTTTTATCCTTAAAGTAAGAATTTTTCCTACGACCTTTCCAAGAGATATATCATCACTTTTAAGAATTTCTAGAAAGGTTGAGGTTTTAGTTTGTAATAACCCGTCCCAACCAACGATTTTCTTTTTCAAATTCTTTTTTGGTTTATTCTTTATTCCTTCAACATAAATAGTACCCTTATTTATAACGAGTAATGCTGCATATTTTCCATCTTTTGCGTTTAAGAGAACTTTCAGTTCAGTATCTTTGAATCTTTCTTTAAATTTTTCATTATCATTTAAAGGTTCAACTAGCTTAGATACAATTCCCGCGAAACCACGCAGTTTTTTCTTTTTTTCATCAGACATGATAATCAGTAAATTATAATGTTCTAGCTTTTTTTATAGTTTAATTTCATCTCAACTAATTTAACGATTTAAAATATCCCTATTTAGTATTTTAATAATTCAAAACTTAAATATAAGAAATATTGAAACATCTATAAAGAGTACGAAAAATTTCTCTTTTTCCTCCTAAGTCTAGTATGCATCGCCATCCGAGCCTGAGAATAGATCTTCGTAAGCTTTTCGATCGTCGCTAGATATTCTATCTCCTCTCAATCCTTCTTTTATTATGATTGGGGCGGATTCTTTTTCATCGTGACGGATTTTCTTTTGAATTTTATATCCTTCTTGATTTTTACCTAAGTCAAATTCCTCTTCACAGGCTTTGCAATATAGTTTTCCATCTTTTGGGATAAGCATATTGCCGCAATTGTCGCAAAATTTCATAGATTACACCTTAATTCCGTTTTTTGTTATTTTATCCTATTAAACTTTTCGGTTTACTACGCTATTTCTAATCTATTTTAACAATTTCAGAATTAAAAAAACAAATACCACTTATAAATTTATCCTTTCTATTAACTTATGTGTTGACGTTTCAAACTAATTTCATATAAGTCTACACAACTCATATTAATAAATCTTTTGTTCGATTTGTTAATCTGATGTTAAGTTTGTGTCTTAAATTTTAAAGAAAAAATTGTTTTGATAATACTAGAAGATATGTCAAATTATTAACTATTTAACTAGAAAAGAAATTTAAGATTAGTAAAATCACTATTACTTATAAAAAATCGATAATAAAAAAAATTAGGAAAAAGGGGACTTTACAATAAACTCTAATGATTTAGAAAACATAATAATAATTGCCCATAGAGGAGCAAGCAACATTGCCCCTGAAAATACTTTAAAAGCATTTCAAAAAGCAATTGATTTAAATGCGGATTACATAGAATTTGATGTACACCAAAGTCAAGACGGAGAAATTGTTATAATGCATAATGGTAATACTTATAGAACTACTGGGCATTTAGGATTAATCAAGAACATGAACCTTGAAGAGTTAAAACAACTTGATTGTGGTGAGGGTGAAACTATCCCTACATTGCAAGAATTAATTGAAATTACTAAAGACAAAATCAATTTAAATTGCGAGATAAAGGCAAGAGGAATTGCTGAAAAGATTGTAAAAATACTAAATGAATTAGATACCATAAATACAACGATAATTAGTTCTTTTAAACATGACATTTTGTTAAGGATTCAGAAATTAGAACCACGAATTAAATTAGCTTCATTAGAACCCACACGAACGGGATGGATAAAAAGTTGGTTGTCAAGGAAGAAATTACTTAGTGCCGCAATTAAAAATAAGTTTTATGCGATTAATCCATTCTATAGACTTGTAAATCAGAAATTTATTACTGAAGCTCATAAGAACAATATTAAAATTTTTCCGTGGACAGTCAATTCTGACTCTAGCATTAAGAAATTAATAAAGCTAGGTATTGATGGAATTATTACTAATGAAGTTGACAGAGTTAAAAAGATTTTGAATGAACTAGGTTAACACTATTTCCTATGTAAAAGAAATCCTTAATAAAAATAACCTAAATTAAGGTTTAAATCATATCTTTCAGACCAATACCTTAAAATATTTTAGGTATTCTTAACTAATCTACATAATTTTT
>JAHLWJ010000458.1 GCA_019057975.1 Promethearchaeota archaeon
TTAAGTCCTATTGTTGCTCGATAATCTTCTGAAAATTTATTTTCAACAAATCTACGAATAATGGAGGTTTTTCCTACTTCATGATTACCCAAAATAACAAATTTAAACCGATATTCTCCTTGTGTTGCCAGTTCCATTTGATATAGTTGATTTTTCAACCTTAAAACATTCTCTGTTTCATATTCAAGATTAGGTACAGAAATTTGAATTATATCATCTTCATCAGCAGTTAGAATTTGAGCAGTTTTTTCGGCAAGAAATAAACCATATGGTGATAATTTCTCAATAGAAGCCATACTATCAAGTACTAAACTTAATATTCGTTCTTCATCAACAGAGATAAATAAAAGGCGATGTTCCTCAGTATCAAAACTCGCATTACCAAATTTCTTAAAATCAAATTCATTACGCATACGTTGTAAAACGGGATTAACAATTGAAGTTAAAACAGATATCAATTCAATGTCTACATCTTTTCTTTTTTCACCAGCAATTATTAGACCTTCACTATCTGAAACAATAACTGCTTCCACGTCATGATTTATAGATAGAAATTTGTTGAATAAATCGTTAAATAACTTATTTTTTCGTAATACCAAGGATACTACACCCAATTTATTTATCTATATAATAATAATACTGTTTATTATTTTTTATTATTAACAGTTAAGTATTTTTAAAAGTGAAATAAAAGTACAATTTCTTAAACCTTTGTAAAGATGTTAATTTCTCAAAATTTGTTAAAGATATTTGATGGTATTTAGCATTACTTTGAGTTGATCGTATATTTCTAGTCTATATTCAACACCTATTTTGAAGAATAATAAAGAGATCATTTTTTGCTCCAATAATTCGTTTACATCGAATTCTTCCATTATTCGGGACCAATCACTTTTTTCAGAAACTCTTATCCCGATTAAGACTACTTTATTCTCCTCTATACCATTTATGATATTTATAACAACGTCCTTCCATTCTGGGTTTATATGATCCTCATAACGGGCATCAAATATACAAAAAACACCGTCAGAATTTGTTACATCAAATTTTTTATAGAGAAAATTCTTTAGTATTACTCCGTTAGAGAATTTATATATTTTTTCATCATAATCATCTTTAAGCATCTCAAGTTTATACTCACTATTAATATCTGAAAGTATTTGTAAGCCTGGACTCCAGAATTCGTTTTCTGATATTATAGTTAATGTAAACAAGTTTTCTAAATTCACTCCTTGTTTCTTTCTCTTCTCTAATATTAAATTCAGTTCATCTAATAGATCTTTTTTCACTATTTCCTCTTCTTCTTGCATACTTTGAGAAATATAATGATATGCGATTAATGTAAATGCATCCTCAACGTTTTCCCCCGTTAGGGCGCTTGTTTCGATGTATGAAGCCTTAATGTTAATATTTTTTGAAAACTCACTTACTAAATCCACACCATCTTGATAAGAAATTGCTCTCTGATCCCTTAAATCAGACTTATTTCCTATAATAATTAGTGGTATTTTTCTTTGATTAATGAATTTTTCTAATTCATTGTACCACTTCGCTATGTTATCAAATGATTCTTTTTTTGTTAAATCAAACGCAATAAACGCAGCTTGGGCACCTAAATAATAGGTTTGGCGAAACCTTGCAAAGAAACTCTGAGCACCAATGTCAAACAAGCTAAAGACAACATTATTGCCATAAAATTCTATTTTATGGCTTAAAATATTCAATCCTATCGTAGCACGATAATCATGGGAGAATCTACTCTCCACAAACCTTCTTACTAAAGATGTTTTACCTACTTCATGATCCCCAATAATAACAAACTTAAATCGATAGGTACCACCTTGGTCTAACCTCATCTGATAAATTTGGTTTTTTACCCTTTCTTCGGTTGCAGAAGCATCAGTTTCATATTCGAAATGAGGAATCGACATTTGAATGGTATCACCTTCCTCTGCATTGAGTATTTGCACCGTTTTTTCTGCAAGAAGATATGCATAAGGCGAAGCTTTATCAACAGATGCCATATTATTAAGGACAACGCTTAATGTTCTCCTTTCATCTAAAGAAATAAATAAAAGCCTATAAAATTCTGTATCAAAACTGGCTGTCCCAAATTCTCTGAAGGCAAATTCATCACGAATTCTTTCCAATATGGGATTTATTATAGAAGTTAAAACTGATACTATTTCGATATCAATGTCTTTTCTTTTTTCACCAGCTATGACTAAACCTTGATGATCACTTACAATAACAGCTTCCATGTCTTTATTAATTTCTAGAAAACGATTAAATAGCTCTACAAAAAGCTCATTTCTATTTATAGACAATAATTATTCTACCAATATTCAATTTTTTAGTGAAAAATCTATTCTTAACCTTATAATAACAGAAGTTTTATTTATTGTTTTTTGAAACTAAATTTCTAAAGCAATATTCTTATAAGTATCAAGTCTATAATTTTAATATATAAAACTAATAGGTTAAGAAAAATAGTTAATTAGGAAGTTAGCAAAAGATCCATTATGCCTTCTTGTATAATTTGCCATTTACAGATAGATGAGAGCAAGGATTCGTTTTATGAGTGCGAAAATGGACACTCCGTTCATGATAAATGTCTAGCAGATTGGTTATTGCGTTCACAAAACTGTCCATTATGCAGTGATCCTTATTCTCCGCGTGTGTTATCTAAATTTAAGGGGTTTATAGAAGAAAAAGAAAAGGAGAAGCAGGAAACCTTAGAAGAGGAATTAAGAAAAGAAGCGATGAAGAAAATGGAAAAAGTAACAAATAATATCATTTTCCTTAAATTTATTGAAACTATTGAGTCTCTCATCGAAGAAAAAAATTACGCTGATGCTATAGACTTACTTATAGAATCCTATAATGAAACCTCCTTTGATGATCAAAATTTAAGAGTTCTTTTTATACTTGGAAAGGCAAACTACCTAAGAGGGAGATATGATTTAGCAATTAATTTCTTGTTTAAATTAGTTAAACTAAAATTTGATTATCCCGATGGTTTTCTGTTTCTTGGGAAATCCTACGAGGCGCTTGGGATGAAAGATAAAGCAGAATGGGCATATCAAAGAATTAAGTAGTAATCTAATCCTCTTTTACTCTTATTAAATCAACATCTACCTCAACATTAAAGTCTTGAGAATGATCTGTAGGGCCGTACCCATGTCCAATATTTAGGCTATCAGCTTTTTGAATTGCCGCTGTTAAATAGGCTTTTGCTATATGAATAGCCTTTTTAATTTTTTTACCCTTAGCTAATTCAGCAGCTATAGCAGAAGCAAATGTACAACCAGTACCATGTGTATTCTTAGTTTCAATACGAGGTGCATGAAATTCTATGAATTTGTTTCCATCATAAAGTAAATCAATTGCATTTTCTGGATCTGGCAAATGTCCACCTTTGATAACCACATTTTGTGGTCCCATTTTGTGAATTTTTATCGCCGCTTCCCGAGCGTCTACTAAACTATTTATATCGATATCTGCTATCGCTTGAGCTTCATAATGATTAGGTGTTAGAACATATGCCAATGGGATTAATTCTGAGATGAGTGTATTATTAGCCTCAGGTTTTAATAATGGATCCCCACTTTTTGCAATCATTACAGGATCAATTACTAGAAACCTTACATTATACTTACGAGCACGATCTGCTACAATTTGAATAATTTCTGCGTTTGCTAACATCCCTGTCTTCCATGCATCTGCACCTATATCAGACATTACAGAATCAATTTGCTTCTCGACAAAACTAGGATTTATTTCATATATTCCTTGAACTCCAATCGTATTTTGGGCTGTAAGTGCTGTAATTGCACTCATTCCAAATACTCCAAGAGCAGAAAAAGTTTTTAAATCTGCTTGAATTCCTGCGCCTCCACCAGAATCAGATCCCGCAATAGTTAATACTTTTTTCATTTTCCTTAGTAAATTAT